>DASQPY010000415.1:0-8348 GCA_035643735.1 Actinoallomurus sp.
CCGACGAGGAAGCGGCTCAGCGCGTGACCCGCGCTCAGCCGGTAGCCGGCCTCGACCGGAGCGTTGATCATGGTGACGTCGGGCCGGAAGCACGCGATGTCACCGATCGCGCCGGTGCGTTCGGCGCGCCACTTGGGGCGTACGAGCAGCCCGGAGCGCAGGGTCTTCGGCGCCTGGGCGCCGGCCTCGAAGACGCCCAGGTCCAGGACGTGGACCATCGCGGTGTCGGCGCCGTCGGGGGTGAACAGCGCCCAGGCGAACGGCCGGTCGAGCGGATGGCCCGGCCGGGGCCGCGACACCCAGGCGTACGCGCCGACGGTGAACTCCGGGCCGACCTCGACGAACTCCTCGGTCACCGGCTCGCCATCGGCGTCGTACTCGACCGGCGGGAACAGCACGCGGCCCGAGGCCGCACGCACCCCGACGAGCCGTCCGTCGCGCAGTTCGGTGAGGAACCGTCCGATGACCGGCCCGACCGAACGCGTGTATCCACCGGGAAACGCCAGCGAGTGGTCGGCTGCCAGCACCTGCTCAGATGGCGGCATCACGGTCCTTCCAGTATGCGTCGCGGAGACGGCGCTTGAGGAGCTTGCCGTTGGGCTCGCGGGGCATGTGTTCGATGAAGTCGAACGACTTCGGCCACTTCATCCGGGCCAGCCGGCCCTCCAGCGAGGCGAGGATCTCCTCGGCCAGCTCCGGTCCGGGCGGTACGCCCTCGGCCGGTTCGACCACGGCCTTGATCTGCTCGCCCCACTCATCGTCCGGAACGCCGAAGACCGCCACGTCGGCCACCTTCGGATGGATCATGATCTCGTTCTCGATCTCGGCCGGGTAGATGTTCGCCCCGCCGGAGATGATCAGATCGGCCTTGCGGTCGGACAGGAACAGGAAGCCGTCCTCGGTGACGTAGCCGATGTCGCCGACGGTGAAGTAGTCCTTGAGCCGGCTCGCCTGGGTCTTCGTCGCGTCACCCTTGTACTCGAAGGCGACCCCGGCCATCTTCATGTAGATCGTGCCGGGCGTGCCGGTGGGCACCTCGGTGCCGTCGTCGTCCACGATCAGCAACTCGCTGATCGGCCAGGCGCTGCCGACCGTGCCCGGATGCGCCCGCCAGTCCTGCGGGCTGGCGATGGTGCCGCCGCCCTCGGTGGCCGCGTAGTACTCCCAGATGCAGTCGCCCCACCAGTCGAGCATCTCCTGCTTGATCGGCACCGGGCAGGGCGCGGCGGCGTGGATCGCCCATCGCATCGAGGAGACGTCGTAGCGTTCTCGCACCTCGGCGGGCAGGGTGAGCAGCCGCTTGAAGTGGGTCGGCACCATGTGGGTGTTGGTGATCCGGTACCGCTCGATGAGCCGCAGGGCCTCCTCGGCGTCCCACTTGTCCATGTAGACGAGCGAGTGCCCCATGTGCAGCGCCGAGCCGCCGAACTGCGTCACGGCCGTGTGGTAGCTCGGCGAGGTGACCAGGTGGGCGTTGGGCGGCCCCGCGGTGAAGCCGAAGAACGTCAGCAGGAACGTCATCAGCTCGGCCGAGTCGTCGGGGTCGAGGCCGTTCAGCGCCCGGCGTACGCCCTTGGGGCGCCCGGTGGTGCCCGAGGTGTAGTGCATGGTCGCCCCGGCGGTGCGTTGCTCCGGCAGGGTGTCCGGCCGGCCGTCGACCAGCTCGCCGTACGGGCGGAGGCCGTTGACCTCGCCGCTGCCGACGGTGAAGCACCGCTGCGGGTCGATCCCGGCCGCCGCGGCACCGGGTACGCCTTCGGCGGCGAACCGCTCGTGCACGAAGAACGCCTTGGCCTCGCTGTCGGCGACGACGTAACCGATCTCGGGTCCGGTCAGGTGCCAGTTGACCGGCGTGTAGTACCAGCCGGCCTGGAGCGCGGCGAGATAGAGGATCAGGCCGTCGACGCCGTTGGGCACCAGGCCGCAGATCCCGTCGCCGGGCTCCAGTCCGAGGTCGCGCAGTCCGTGCACGAGGCGGTTGCAGCGCGCGAGGAGATCCCCGGCCTTGTACGGGGTCCCGTCCGGGTCGACCGCCGCGACCCGATCAGGGTCGTTCGCGGCCAGGCGCCAAAAGCCCAGAGATCCCATCGATCCTCCCGGTACGCGGTCGTACGGAGGTGTCCCAGGTCCGCAGTAGATCACGTTATCGTTTTGCCGAGCAAGCCCTGTTGGATCGGGTAAGCGGATACTAGAATCCGTTCTTGTTTTGACCTGGCTGAGGAGGAGGGCGCATGGCGGAACGACTGCCGATCAGCACCTCACACTGCATCGTCGAACGCGACGGCCACATTGTCACGGTCACGATGAGCCGGCCCGAGGCCCGTAACGCGCTGAGCACCGACATGCTCGTGGGCATGGCCGACGCCTGGGCCTACATCTCCGATACCCCGGACGTACGCGTCGGCATCCTGACGGGCGCGGACGGCCAGTTCTGCTCAGGTGCGGATCTCAAGGCGATGGGATCACCGTCGGAGGACGAGCGGGTCCGGCAGCGGGCCGCCGAGATCACGGACTACCACTGGAAGGGTCTGCTCCGCGATTCCCGTCCTTCCAAGCCGGTGATCAGCGCCATCGAGGGCTACGCCGTGGCCGGGGGGACCGAGCTGCTGCTGGGCACGGACCTGCGGGTGGTCGCCTCGGGCGCGACGCTTGGCCTGTACGAGGCGAGGCGTGGCCTGTTCCCGATGGGCGGGTCGGCGGTGCGGCTACCCCGCCAGATCCCGTACGCGCTGGCGATGGACATCCTGCTGACGGGCCGTGCGGTGACCCCGGAGGAGGCCCTGCGGATCGGCATGATCAACCGCGTGGTGCCGGACGGGGAGGCGCTGAGCGAGGCCCGCGAACTGGCCGCCCAGGTCGCCGCCTCGGGCCCGCTGTCGGTCCAGGCGATCCTCCAGACCCATCGCCGCACCGAGGGCCTGGACGAGGAGGCCGCGCTGAAGATCTCTGATGAGATCGGCTGGCCGGTCTTCGCCTCCAAGGACGCCAAGGAGGGAACCCAGGCGTTCCGCGAGAAACGCCCTCCGAACTTCACCGGCGAGTGAGACCGCCCCTTCGTGCTGTCGCCCCGGGACGGCGGGGACTCACCGCACGAACACACCCGCGCGGGCGGCGGTCGTGGCCGCCTCGGCGGCGCGGTCGGCGGTGGCCTCGTCGAGGGGATCGCCGCTGGCGAGCAGGCGGTAGTACAGCGGCGCCGACACGGCCCGGATGACCTCCTCGGCGTCGGTGCCCTCGGGCAGCTCGCCGCGGTCCATCGCCTCGTCCACGCAGGGCGACCAGGGTCTCGGCGCGGTCGTGTGGAGCCCGCTCGGCTGGGGACGGCTCACCGGAAAGGTCCGTCGCGGCCGCCCGCTCCCGGCTCAGTCGTGGGCTTGGAGCCAGGTCAGGATCTTGGTGTGGATGCCGCTGATTTTGAGAATGGCGCTGGCGTGTCCGCTGCCGGGGACGACCTGGAGGGTGCAGCTGACCGTTTTGGCTTTGAGTGCGGTGCACAGGTCGGCTGAGTGTGTGGAGGGGACGAAGTCGCCTTCGGAGTGGAGCAGGTACATGGGGGCATCGCCGCTGCTGGCATGGTTCTTGACGACGGCGTCGGTCCAGCGTTTCCAGCAGGTGGTGTCGGAGCTGGTGGGGTGGCAGCGGGCGAGCAGGGTGGAGTTGTCGCGGAGTTTCTGCTTGGAGGCGCTGGCGCCTGCGGCTTGTCCGTCGTTGTAGGCGCGGTAGGGGGAGGCGACGGGGGAGAGGGCGACGATGCCGCGTACGTAGGTGGTGCCGGTGCCGTAGGTGCCGACGGCGGTGGCGATCTGGCCGCCGGCCGAAGAGCCGAGAATCAGGACGCGTTTGGGGTCGATGGTGAATTGGGTGGCGTGGCTTTTGATCCAGGCGATGGCGTTGATGGCGTCGGTGCGTTGCGCGGTCCACCCAGATTGGGTGTTGAGGCGGTAGTTGATGGAGAAGACGGCGTAGCCGCGTTCGGCGTACCACTGGGCGGTGGCGGTCCAGCTGGATTTGTCGTCTTCGTACCAGTAGCCGCCGTGGATGATGACCAGGGCGGGTTGTTTGGTGGTGGTCGGCGTGTAGTAGGCGTCGAGTTGCTGTTTGGGGTCGGTGCCGTAGGCGTAGGTGCCGGTGGTGAGGGTGACGTCGGTGTCGGTGAGGGCGTGCAGGCTCTCGGTCTTGGGCGGGGTCGGGACCGGGTCGTCGTTTTGGACGGGCGGGTTGGTGGTGGTCCCGGATGTGGTGCGGGGTCCGGCCGGGGTCGTGGCGTCGCCGGCGGTGGCGGTCAGCTGCGGCGCGCTGCGCGGGGCCGGTGTGGTCTGGTCACCGGGGGTGGTTCGCGGGGGCAGGATGCCCTGGGCGCGGGCTTTGAGCCACGTGAGGACCTTGGCCCTGAGGATGGTGGTCAGCAGCGGCCCGCCGGAGGCGCTGCCGGAGGCGGTCTGGACGGTGATGTCGGCGGGGTCTGCGCCTTTGGCGAGTTCGGCGTCGCGCAGGTCGGTGGACTGGATGGGCGGGATGGTGTCGCCGGTGGAGTGGATGAGGTACATGGGTGCGTCGTCGGGGCCGGAGGCGTGGGCCTTGGCGACCGAGTCGGTCCAGCGGGCCCAGCAGTCGGTGTCGGTCTTGTCGGGGTAGCAGCGGTGCAGGACGACGGTCTCGTCCCGGATGGTGCGGCGCGTCGCGGTGGCGGTCGAGGTGGGGGCCTGGGTCCAGGCGCGGTAGGGGGAGTTGATCGGGGACAGCCCGACCGCGGCGTCGATTCGGGTGCGTCCGGCGCCGTAGGTGGCCAGGGTGGTGGCGAGCTGCCCACCGGCCTGGGAGCCGAGCACCGCGACGTGCGCGGCGTCGGCGTCGAACTCGGCGGCGTGTGCCTTGATCCAGTCGGTGGCGGCGAGGGCGTCGTCGCGTGGGGCGGGCCACTCTGCGTCGGTGCCCCAGCGGTAGTCGGCGGCGAAGACCGCGAAGCCATGGTCGGCGAAGTAACGGGCGGTCGCCGCCCAGTCGGTCTTGCTGCCGGAGTTGAAGTAGCCGCCGTGCAGGATGAGCAGCGCGGGCCGGGCCTGGTCGGCGTCGTACCAGTACGCGTCGATGCCCTGGCGCACCTGCGTGCCATAGGTGTAGGTGGCCTCGTGCCGGGTCGCCGCGCGTGACCCGGAGGTGACGGCGGCGACGACAACGGCCAGCAGAAGTACGACCAGACCGGGACGGGTCAACCATCGGCGCACGAGACAATCCCCTTTTGGGACGAAGTACGCACCCGGCGCACAGGTCATCGGAACCGGCAGATCGTGACAGAGAAACCGAGACCCTACAATGTGATGTAGCTCACATTGGCTTGGGAACTGGTAACAATCTTGACCGTCTGACCTCGAAAAGCAGGATCGGGCGCCACGGAGACGGCTCATCCGCGGGGTAAGTGATGACTTGCGCAGCCTGCGAGGTAGACCAGGCCTGCCTGACCGGCCGCATTAGGAGAGGACGTCTGGGCTGTTTGCCGGGTTTACGCACTCCGATGACTTTTTGCGGCCAGACAACAGCTGACGGCAAGTACCGGGATCTGTACGGGGTCTGGGCTCCAAGAAGCCCGACATCGAGATCAGACTGGTGGAGGACTGACGACGGGCGAGGGTTCGGTCACGCCGGAGTTCAGGACCATGTCCGAGGGATGGTGTGGCCGTACTGGATTCGATCCACGCCGGGGCTACTTGAGCCGTCGGAAGCTTCAGTGGTGGTCTGTTTGGCTGAAGACGGAATTTCACGGGTCGCCCATGGCGGTGCCGGCCTCGGCGAGGGCGTCGAGCAGGGCCGACGTGGCCGGCGGCTCGGGTGGGGCTCCGTACGTCGCGGCGAGGACATAGCGCGTGGACCCGGGCAGTACGACCGTGTGCACCGAAGGGTTGCGGGCCGCCGCCAGTGCCAGGCCGGGCAGGGTCGTCACGCCCAGGCCCGCCGTGACCATGGCCTGGACGGCCACGAAGTCGTCCGTCGTGAAGGAGACCTTCGGGTCGAAGCCCGCCCGCGCGCACATGTCCAGCAGATGCAGCCGGCAGCGGTCGCAGCCCGCGATCCATTCGGCGTCCGCGTAGGCGGCCAGGTCGGGCGAGGCCTCCGACGCGGTGACCAGGTAGCTCGGCTCGTCCAGCAACCGGCGCGTGCCGATGCCGTCCTCCTCGCCCTCCAGGTCGTAACGGAAGATCACCGCGACGTCGACGTACCCGGCGCGCAGCATGCGGACGGCCTCCGGGGGTTCGGCCTCGGTCAGACTCACCTGCAGGCCCGGGTGGCGGGTGGCCAGCAGCGCTGCCGCCCCGGGGACGAACGTGCCCAGGGCGGACGGGAACGCGGCCAGCCGTACCCGTCCCTGGCTCAGCCCGACGTGCGCCGACAGCTCGGCCTCGGCAGCATCGAGACGGCCGAGGATCTCGGCTCCGCGCTCAGCCAGCGTGCGGCCGGCCTCGGTCAGCCGGATGCCGCGCCCGGCCCGCCGTACGAGCTGGGCCCCCGTCTCGGCCTCCAGGCGCGCCAGGTGATGGCTCACCGACGGCTGGGAGTAGTGCAGCTCCTTCGCCGCGGCCGTCACCGACCCGGTACGAGCGATCGCCACCAGCACGCGAAGGCGGGAAACATCCAGCACAGAGCCAATCTATCAACCACATCTATCAATCGGCACACGGGTTGGCATTGGACCGATGAGTGCCTCACGGGCCACTCTGGAAGTGTGAAAGACGCGACCCTGGCGTGCGAAAACCTACGACCGGGCATGGCGGATCTCGTGGCGGGCGTACGCGCCGCCGTGGGCCGCCACGTCGGCTGGCGGGAGACCGCCGTGCTCGTCGCCGGCGAGCTGCGCCGGCACCTGCCGACGCCGGACGTGCTCACCGCCGAGGAACGCGCGGGCGACCCGGACGGCTACCAGACCCACACGCTGTACGTGGAGCCGGACGGCGCGTTCTCCATCGTCGCCGTGGTGTGGCGGCCTGGCCAGGTCACTCCGATCCACGACCACGTGGCCTGGTGCGTCTTCGGCGTCCTCCAGGGAGTCGAGCACGAGGAGCTGTACGTCCACGAGGGCGACCACCTGCTGAGCGTCGGCGTGAACGACAACCTGGAAGGTGACGTCAGCGGCTTCGCGCCGCCCGGCGACATCCACCGCGTGCGAAACTCCGGCGACCGTACGGCGATTTCGGTCCACGTCTACGGCACCGACATCTCCCGCATCGACTCAAGCGTGCGAAGGGTGTACGACCTGCCCGTACGCGGCTGAGTCTTCAGCCCAGCCCAGCCTCAGTCCTCCAGGCGCACCAACCGCGTCGACTCCGTGAGCTCGTCGAGGAAATCCATGATCGGCGACACCCCGAGTCCCGGCCCGGACGGGACCGTCATCAGCCCGTCCACCAGCCGGAACGGCTCGGTGATGTCGCGCGTGTAGTAGCGCTCGGAGGCCGAGACGTCACCGGGCAGCGTGCAGCCGGGCAGTGCCGCGAAGGCCAGGTTGGCCGCGCGGCCGAGCCCGGTCTCCAGCATCCCGCCGCACCACACCGGGATGTCGTGCGCCACGGCGACGTCGTGGATCCGCCGCGCCTCCAGGTATCCGCCGACCCGGCCCGCCTTGACGTTGATGATCGAGCAGGCGCCCAGCGAGAGCGCGTCGGCGGCGGCGCGGGCAGAGACGATCGACTCGTCCAGGCAGATCGGGGTTGCCACGACCGCGGCGAGCTTCGCGTGGCCCAGGAGGTCGTCCTCGGGCAGCGGCTGTTCGATCAGCAGCAGGTCGAAGGGGTCCAGCCCCACCAGGTGCCGTGCGTCGGCGCGTGTGTACGCGGTGTTCGCGTCGACCTGGAGCAGGATGTCGCCGAACCGCTCGCGCACGGCACGTACGGGCTCGAGGTCCCACCCCGGCTGGATCTTGAGCTTGACACGGGCGTATCCCTCGGCCAGGTAGCCGTCCACATGGTCCAGCAGCTCCGGGATCGAGTCCATGATCCCGACCGAGACGCCGGCCGGCACCCGGTCGTGCGTCCCGCCGAGGTAGGCCGCGTACGACATGCCCGCGGTACGCAGCTCGGCGTCCAGGACCGCCATCTAGACCGCGGCCTTCGCCATGGCGTGCCCCTTGACCGGCGCGAACGCCGGGCCGAGCGCACGGGCCGTGACGTCCGCGGGCAGCCGGGGGAGCAGGAAGTCGGTGATCACTTGCGCGGCGCCGGAAACGTACTCGGGGGAGTACAGCGGCTCGTCGATGGCCACGCACTCGCCCCACCCCTCGGCCTCCGCCCCGAGCACACGGACGAGCAGCACCGAACGCTCGGTCTCGGTCGCGAAGGAGGTACGGAAGGGGGAGACGAGCG
>DASQPY010000416.1:0-3288 GCA_035643735.1 Actinoallomurus sp.
GACGTGTAGTCGCCGACTCCGGCGACGCCCAGGCCGAGCATGAAGGCGAGGGCGTACCGGACCTGCCGCCCGTTGATTCGCAGGCGCTTCATGCGGTTGGTTCTCCTTCGGTGATGGTCCGGCCCGCCCCCAGCCATGGAGGGGACGGGCCGGGAGGGGCGGGTCAGGCGGCTGGCGCTACGGCGTCCTTGAAGTCCTTGCCGGCCTTCCACTTCGGCACGAACGTCGCGGGCACCGACCACGGCTTGCCGCTCAGGTGGTTGACGCCCTTGCGGGGCGACCGCTCGGCGCGCTTCCACGATCCGAAGCCCGTAATGGTGATGTCCTCGCCCTTGGCGACGGTGGTCTGGATGGTGTCGAGCATCGCGTTCACGGAGGCTTCGGCGTCCTTCTTGGTGCTGCCGGTGCGCTCGGCCACGGCGTTGATCAGCTGAGCCTTGTTCATGAGGGGATTCCTTCTCTGGTTGCTGGTCAGAACAGTGGGATGAAGATCGCGGTGGCGACCGCGACGAACACGATGCCTAGGATGATCCGGCTTGCGCTCACGGTCGTCCTTCCTCTGCTGGTTGTGACCCCCGGCCCCAGGTGCGCGCCGTCAACCTGGGACCGGGGGCGATCGGGGCCGCGACCCCCGCTGAAGCGACCAAACCCCCCGGGAGCCGCGGCCGTTCGTGGGGGCCGTCAGGCGGAGGCCGGGAGGTGTCACTCCCGGACGGTGGCCCTCGACGCCTGACGGCCCGGTCCCCCGGCCAGGGGCGAGTCCACGTGCAACCAGCCGGGGGGTCTGGCCCGCGCGGCCACCGCAGGGGGCTACAACGGCCGCGCGGGGGTCTCAGTCCGGCCAGCAGCGCCCGGCGATCGTCTCCCGCAGGTAGTGCAGGTGGTTGCCGTACGTCGCCCGGCGGCGCTCTTCCAGCTCGGCTTGGGTCCGGCCGCGAAGCTCCAGCGGCTCGAACGGGCTATCCGGCTGGCTCGCCCACCGCGAGCGTGCGACCCACTCGCCTGCCTGCTCGTCGCGGGTGACGGTGAAGCCCTCGATGATCGGGACGTCATCGGTGCCCATGGTTACTTCAGCTCCCACAGATCCGACGGCGTCACGCGCTGCCCGCCGCCGCTCGCACGCTCTTCCTGCTCGTGCAGCGCCTCGTCCAGCTCGGCGGGCGTTCTGCGGGCCACCGTCGGGTACACCCCGGCGTTGTGGTCCATGAGGCTGGCGTAGAAGTCGCCGTCACGGACGTCGGGGCGGAAGCCGCGTCGGCTGCGCCAGATCTTCCACTTCCCGTGCCATTTCGCCTGCAGGGCATCGAGTGCGGTCTCCGGGGTGGTCTCATGCTTTGGGGACTGGACCATGAGAGCATGATGCTCCTGCACAGTGCAGGATCGCAAGACTTAGGGCAGGATTAGCCCGCACACGGCCGCTGATTGCTCACCGAAGGTCACGGAAGGCACACTTGCCCGCATGCCCCAGCCTCACAGCCCAACGATTCGCGCCCGCAAGGTCGGGAGCGAGCTTCGCCGCCTGCGCGAGCAGGCCGGGCTCACCACCGATCAAGCGGCTGACCAGCTCGGACAGGACTGGAGCCGCTTCAGGGTCACGCGTATCGAGAAGGCCAAGACCAAGCCGCCCATCACCGCGATCACGGCGATGCTCGACCTGTACGGCGTCGACAGCGGGACGCGTGCCGCATTGATCGAGCTGGCGAAAAACGCATGGCGCCGCGGCTGGTGGACCGATTATTCCGATGTGTTCCGAGGGTCGTACGTGGAGTTCGAGGACGAGGCCGCTCGCATCGATGAGTGGAGCCCGCAGGTTCTCCCAGGCCTGCTGCAGACCGATGAGTACGCCCGCGAGGTGATCCGTGCCGGATGGCGTGGCGATGAGGCTGGTGTGCAGCGGCGCGTCATGGCCCGGATGACCCGCAAGGCGCTGCTCGGCCGCACCGACCCGGCCGCGCCGGAGTTGAACGCGATCCTCGACGAGGGCGCCTTGCGTCGCCCGATCGGCGGCCGAGACGTCATGCGTGCGCAGTTGCACGCCTTGTTGGACGCGATGCGGCGGCCGAACGTCACGGTCCGGGTGCTGCCGTTCGCCGTTGGCACGCACGCCGGCCTCGACGGGCCGTTCATCATCTTGGGCTTCCCGGAGGCGATCGCGCCGGACGTCGGATACGTCGGCACCCGGATCGGTGATGGGTATGCCGAAAGCACGGAGGTTGTCCGAAGTCTTAGAGTTGACTTTGACCACCTGCAAGCAGCGGCGTTGTCTCCGGAGGGATCGGCGGAGTTCATCGTCGCCATGACAAAGGAGTAGTCCAGTCCCATGATGATCCCCGAGAAGGATCTTTCCGCGCTGCCCTGGTACACCAGCAGCTTCAGCGGTGACGCCAGCAACTGCGTTCAGGTCGTCGCCATCGAGACGGTGCCCGACGACAGCAGCAAGTAGTCCGGACAATCGGAGAGGCCCCCGGCATGCCGGGGGCCTCGTCCAGTCCCAGGCCGATGATACGGCACCGAGGTCGCATCAACCCCGCGCGTTGGCGTAGCACCACTTGCGCAGCCGGTCAGCGGCGGCAGCCCCATCCCCGCCGGCCAGCGGCTGGAGCCCGGGCGCCCGGGACTGGCGTGCGTCGGTGACGGCGTCGAACTCGTCCAGGTTCGCGCCGGTCGGGTCGCCCGCGTTCCGCTTCGCCACGGCGTCGTCGAGCTTCGCGCACGCCTGCCGGGCGAACTCATCGAGTTGGACCGCGACGTGCGTCGGCGTAGGCGGCGGCGCGGGTGCGTCCGTGCCGTGGCCGCCGCATCCGGAGAGTGCGAGTGTCATCAGCGCGGCGGCCAGCAGGATACGCATCGGGGGGTTCCTTCCGTCGGTGTGGTGTGTTGGACGCGCGACGGAGGGTCAGTGGCGGCGGCCGGGTGTGGCCGGATGCGGCGCGTGCAGCACCGTCGTCGCGTACGTCGTCGGCGCCGTGACCGTCGCAGCGGCCGGGTCGCGCAGCTCCAGCGTCGGCCGGTACTGCAGAGTCACCAGACCGATGATCGTGACCGCGGTGGCCACGATGACCCGGTAGGCCGCCCGGCGCGCCAGCACGCGGGCGGCGCGGACACGACGGCGGCGCCGGTTGCGGGGGCTGTCGTAGCCGTAGACGGCCGGGCGCCTCATCGGCCGGCCTCGATGTGCAGCTGCTCGCCCTGCGGCGCGACGTAGCCGACTAGGGGCGCGCGGACGGTCGCGCACGCGAACACCTGGCTCCCCGTGGTGGCGGAGATGCCGACGGGGACGTGGGGCCG
>DASQPY010000417.1:0-4815 GCA_035643735.1 Actinoallomurus sp.
CAAGCGGCGGGGGGCAGCCAGGGGTCGCCCTTGCCAGTTCGTGGTCGATCCGCCGCACGGGGTCGGCCCGCTACGGCTCGGGATGACGACCGACGAAGCCCGCGCTGCGTTCGAGACGCTCGGCTCGCTGGAGCCAACGGCCTCGGGCGAGCTGGCCTTGCACCTGCCGAGCGGGCTCGGATTCAGTGTGGGCTTCGGGCTTGGGCTGACACGGGACCGGGTGAACGCGATTGAGGTGTGGCGTCCGCACGAGCGCGACGCGGTGCGATACCGCGACGTCGATGTCTTCGGTGTTCCCGCGCTGGACGTCGTGGAGCGGCTACGTCGCCACATCGACCTCGTGTCGAACGAGGATGACGACGGGTTCACCGCGCGAGAGCTGTACCTCGCGCTGTGGCGGCCGTTCGCCGCGGACGACGACCCAACTGAGGAGCAGGGCCACTTCTTTCAATCGGTGCTTGTGGCCCGGCCCGGCTATGACGACACGCCCGCCGAGGCAGCGGCCCGGTTGGCCGCTGACGGCGAACCGGGCTACTGATCCACCTGGCCTGCGCCCCGGGCTGCGTGCCGCCACGCCCGGTCGGCGGCAGAAGAGGATGATCGGTGCTCAAATCACCTGCCCTGGCGACGAACGGACGATCGCAAGCGCCGGGCGCTATCTTCGCGGATGCGAGCACGTTGGCGGCCGGCCTCGTCAACGGGACTGCGAGAATGATCAGGTGATCCTGCGCGGCTACCTCGACGGCCACGAACCTCCCGTCGGCGAGTCGGTCCTGGTTGCGGTGTTCGAATGGATGGATGATCCACGATGGTGGCCGGCGTTCCTGTGGTCGGTCGGCGGATCGCGCGCTGCCGCGGGGGCGTTCGATGCCGACCAGCCTGACGGAGAGCGTGGGCCGGCCGAACGTCTCCTTCTGCTCCTGCCGGCTGTGGGGGACGCCGGTCTTCCGGCTGATGCCGCCGACCTGGTGACGGCGGCCGTGACCGCCGCGGGGGCTCGGCGGCAGCAGCAGGAGATCGCCTATGCAGGGCCGTGTGCCAGAGGTCCGCATCGTTGACGGACGCGTGGTCAGGGCACCCGGGGTGGGGCCGGTGGCGATGGTCTGGCTTCCGCAGGACGGGCAGGTCATCGCGAACAGGCACGGCCGGCTGTAGCGGCGGCCGGTCCTTCAGCGCTTCGAGCCCCTCCTTGAGGACCCGATCGGCACCCTGACCCGCCACGCGGCCTGAGACGAGACGCCGCTCAGATCATCGGCCGCGTCAGCACGCCCGAGGGCGTCTCGTTCAGTCGGCGGCCATGGCCCGTTGTGTAACCCGCATTCCGCCCAACAATCAATCGACATGTGGTCTGTATAGCTTCGCGTTGTTTTGTTTGACTTGTCCTATCTGAGGAGAAACAAAGCTGTGCCGCTTCTGCATAGCCGGTTCGCGCGCCGCTTCGCCGCCCAGGCGATAGCCGGCGCCGCCATACTCGCCGCGGTCGCCTCCACCTCGCTGGCAAGTCCGGGCGTGGCCGAAGGCGCCGACGGCTCGCCGACGGCGATGCCGATCAAGCATCTCGTGGTGGTGTTCCAAGAGAACGTCCCGTTCGACCATTACTTCGGTACGTACCCACACGCGGCCAACCCTTCGGGTGAGCCGCGCTTCGTCGCCGCTCCGGGCACGCCCAGCGTGAACGGCCTTTCGCCGGCCCTGCTGACGAACAACCCGAACCAGGCCAACCCGAAGCGACTCGATCGCTCCGACCCGGTGACCTGTGGGTCCAATCACGACTACCTGGCCGAGCAGAAGGCGTTCGACCACGGTCTGATGGACCGCTTCGTGCAGGAGACCGGTTCGACCGCCCCGGGCTGCGATCGGTCCCACGGTATGAACTACTACGACGGCAACACCGTCACCGCGTTGTGGAACTACGCCCAGCACTTCTCGCTCAACGACAACAGCTTCGGCACGACGTTCGGCCCGTCCCACGTCGGAGCGCTCAATCTCGTGAGCGGGCAGACGCACGGCGTCATCGTCCACGGTGACAACCCCGCCAACCCGGTGGTCGGAACGAAGATCGTGCAGGGCACCGCGGTCGGCAACGTCGAGCCGACCTACGACGACTGCCCGAAGCCGGCGACGACGATGGAGATGACCGGCCGCAACATCGGTGACCTGCTGAACGAGCACGGCGTCACCTGGGGTTGGTTCAGCGGCGGTTTCAAGCCCACGTCCCGGACGGTCGACGGTACGGCCGTCTGCGGGCAGAAGCACACCACTCATTTCGGCGTGACCGGCACCGACTATGACAGTGGCAACGAAGCGTTCCAGTACTACAAGTCGACCTCCAACCCGCACCACCTTCCGCCGAGCTCCGTCGCCGCCGTCGGCCACACGGACCAGGCCAACCACCAGTACGACCTGAGCGACTTCTGGGCCGCCGCGACGCACGACAACCTGCCCGCGGTGTCCTTCCTCAAGGCCGGCGGCTACCAGCAGGGCGGCTGCGGCTGCTCGAGCGCCCTGGACGAACAGGACCTGATCACGGGTCTCGTCAACGGCCTCGAGCGGCAGAAGAGCTGGAAGGACACCGCCGTGGTCGTCATGTACGACGACTCCGACGGAGGCTACGACCACGTCATGTCGCCGATCATCAACAACTCACAGACCGACCACGACGCGCTCACGGACACGGGTCTGTGCGGAACGGCGACTCCGAGGCTCGGCGGATACCAGGGCCGCTGCGGCTACGGACCGCGTCTCCCGCTGCTCGTCATCTCACCGTGGAGCCGCGTGAACTCGGTCGACCACACGCTCACCGACCAGACCTCGGTGATCCACTTCGTCGAGGACAACTGGCTGTCCGGCGAGCGCATCGGCGACGGCTCCTTCGATGCGATCTCCGGCCCGCTCACCGGGATGTTCGACTTCGCCGGCAAGGGGACGGCTCCGAAGCTGTTCCTCGACTCGTCGACGGGGGAGCCGACCCACCAGTGACGTCCTGAGCGTGACCGGCGCACCTTCCGCCGGTCACGGATGCGATCGCGCCCCCGCGCCGCCCCGCCAAGCGGGGCGGCGCGTCACGTACGGCGCCGACCGCACCGCCGTCGCTGACACCCGTATCTGGGCGACCTGCCAGTTCACCGGCGGCGCGCTCGGACCCGTACTCGCCGGATTCCTGCTCCAGCACTTCTGGTGGGGATCGGTGTTCCTGGCCGCCGTACCGGCGATGGCGTTGCTGGTGATCGCCGGGCCGGCCCTGCTGCCGGAGTTCCGCAGCGACCAGGCCGGCCGGCTGGACCCGGCCAGCGTCGCGCTGTCGCTCGCGGCGGTACTCCTGATGGTGTACGGCATCAAACAACTGACCGTCGAGAGGGCGCGGGCCGTGCCGGCGGTGGCCCTCATCGTCGGCGCGGCCATCGGAATCCTGTTCGTACGCCGGCAACTTCGGCTGGAGACGCCGCTGCTGGACCTGCGGCTGTTCCGCAACCGCCCGCTCACGGCCGTAATCGTCGCGCTGGCCTTCGCGGGCGTCGCCATGGCTGGTACGGGCCTGCTGGTGACCCAGTACCTGCAGAGCGTGCTGGGCTTCTCGCCAGTCGCGTCGGCGGTGCTGTTCGCACCAATGGGCCTGGGCGTGGCGGTCGGTACCATGACCGCGCCGGCACTGGCCCGGCGGATGAAGCAGACGACCGCGATCGCCGGCGGGCTGGTGGGGTCGGCGCTGGGCAGCCTGCTGCTGGTCGGCGTCAACGGTGCGAGCGCCCTGCCGCTGGTGATGATCGGCATCGCCGTACTGGCGCTGGGCACCGGCCCGCTGTTCGCGCTGGGCACCGGGCTGGTCGTCGGGTCCGTACCGCCGGAACGCGCGGGCTCGGCGGCGTCGATGTCGGAGACCGGCAACTACTTCGGCGGTTCGCTCGGCTTCGCGCTGCTCGGTGTGGTGGCTGCGGTGGTCTACCGCAGCCGGATGGACGGTACGTCCGACTCGCTGGCCAGCGCGGTCACCGCCAGCCGGCACCTTTCCGCCAGCCAGGGCGCGGAACTGCTGCACACCGCGCGGGAGGCGTTCACCGCCAGCCTGCACGTCACCGGCGTCCCCGCCGCGGTCATCTTCGCCGGGCTCGCCGTACTCATCCTCACCATGCGCCCGGCAACCCAGCCCACCCCCCCCGCACTCCCCGACTACGAGGCGACTCGCTCATGACACGGTCAATACCCCGGCTTGGTCGGCCACCAGTCCGGACAAGGTCCTCGGCCTCAGCGCGCGACATCCTCACATCGGCATGTGCGGATGGTGACTCACGATCGACCTCATGCGCGCTGTCCGCGGCATGAGAGGGCGTTTCCCGCAATGCCGAAGTGCTTCTGCGCTCACTACACGAGCATTCGGACGGACGGTCGGGGTTGTGTCCGCCGCGGCCAAAGGCCCGGTCGATCTCGCCGGGCCCAATGATCCGCTGCCCGGCGTGGACGGCGAGCGGCTCCGGCTCTTCTGCGCGAGATCTTCACCGCCGCCGCCGGGACGCCCGACGACTGGCCGACCTACGACCAGGTGATGGCCAAGGAGTATCGCACCGCCGTGCTGCTCACGCTGGAGCGGGTCTCGGCGAATCCCCACAGCTAGGAGGCAATGCGACGTGCGAGCAGCGCGGCGCGGAAATCGTTCAGCCCGCAGCCGATCCCGCACCGGCACGCCGACCGGGCGGCTCATCACCGATCGACCGATCACTGCTTGGCGGCCCCCGCTGGACGCCACCCGGCCGTCCCGCCTCCGCGGCGGGTGCGTCATGGGGGTAACGATTCTCGTGAGACAGGCTTACCGTTGCTGGC
>DASQPY010000418.1:0-2142 GCA_035643735.1 Actinoallomurus sp.
GCGCCGCGCGGATCCGGCCCGCGACCTCCTCCGGCACCTCCCGGCCGTCGGCGAGCTGGACGTACAGCAGCAGACGCCCCTCCTGTCCGAGCTGTCCCGTGTCCACCACCAGCGAGTCGGCGATCTCGTCGAACGCCTCGACGACGCGGTAGAAGTCGGAGGTGCCCATCCGTACGCCGCCGCGGTTGAGCGTCGAGTCGGACCGTCCGTAGATCACGTTTCCGCCGTCGGGGAGGAGCTTGATCCAGTCGCCGTGCCGCCAGACGCCCGGGTACATCCCGAAGTAGGACTCGCGGTAGCGATGGCCGCCCTCGTCGTTCCAGAAGTAGATCGGCATCGAGGGCATCGGCTCGGTCAGGACGAGCTCGCCCACCTCGTCGACGACGGGCTCGCCGGTGTCACCGTACGCCTCGACCTTGGCGGCCAGCCCGCGGCACTGGATGACGCCGGCCCGCAGCGGCAGCAGCGGGCACGGGCCGACGAAGCCGGTGGCGACGTCGGTGCCCCCGGAGAACGACCCGGCGAGCAGGTCGCGTCCGACGTGCTCATAGACCCAGGCGAAGCCCTCGGGTGGCAACGGGGAGCCGGTCGAGCCCACGCCGCGGATGCGGGACAGGTCGTACTCCCTGCCGGGATCCAGGCCGGCCTTCATCGAGGCGAGGATGTACGGCGCACCGACCCCGAAGTAGGTCACTCCCGTCTCGGCGGCGAGCCGCCACAGCGCGTCTCCGTTCGGCGCGCCGTCGTACATGACGATCGTCGCGCCGACGAGCAGGCCGCCGACCAGGTAGTTCCACATCATCCAGCCGGTCGTGGTGAACCAGAAGAAGACGTCGCCCGGGCCGAGGTCCTGGTGGAAACTGAGTGATTTGAGGTGTTCGAGGACGATGCCGCCGTGGCCGTGCACGATCGGCTTGGGCAGACCGGTCGTCCCGGAGGAGTACAGGATCCACAGCGGGTGGTCGAACGCCACCTCCTCGAACGCCAGGGCCTTTCCGGGGCGGCGCAGGTCGTCGTAGCGGAGGCCACGGCCGTCCTGGGGCACGGGCGGCTCGGCGTGGGCGTCGAGGTAGGGGATCAGCACGGTCGCCCGTAGCGTGGGCAGGGCGGCCTGGATGTCGCGGACCACGTCGAGCCGGTCGTACCGCTTGCCGTTGTAGGGGTACCCGTCCACCGCGACGAGCACCTTCGGCTCGATCTGGGTGAACCGGTCGATCACGCTGGGCGCGCCGAAGTCGGGCGAGCACGAGGACCAGATCGCGCCGAGCGAGGCCGTCGCCAGAAAGAGGACCAGCGCCTCGGGGATGTTGGGCAGGTACGCGGCGACCCGGTCACCTCTGGTCACACCGAGCTCTTCCAGCCCCGCGCGCGCCTCGGCCACCTCCTCGGCGAGCTCACCGAAGGTCAGCGTCCGGGAGGCGTCGCCGATCTCGGAGCGGAACACCACCGCCGTGGCGCCGGGGTCCCGGCCGGGCCGCAGGGCGTTACGGGCATAGTTGAGCGTCGCGCCGGGGAACCAGCGGACTCCGGGCATCGCGGCCGTGCTTCCCGGGGGAACGCCCCAGTCCTCCGGCGCGCCCTCACGTACGGGTCCGTCGCCGCGCTCGCCGAGGACCGCGAAGTGGGCCCAGATCGTGTCCCAGAAGCCGTCGATGTCCGTGACCGACCATCGCCACAGCTCGTCGTAGGAACCGAGACCGCGCCCGGCCATGAAGCGGGCGACGCGGGCACTCCGCCGTAGGTCTTCGGACGGCTCCCAGAGCAGGTCACCCTCGGCAACGGACACGTCACAGCCTCCCGACGATCGTCATGGCATCCCCAGCATCGACATGACGGCCCAGGTCCGCAATGTGGATCAGCCACATGGACGCCTTGGTGACAGAGTAGGTGCGCCAACGGCCGGTGCCGGAGACACTCCCTCCCCGACGCGCGAGGGTTCGTCGTACGCGGCGAGCAGATCCTCGTAGACGCCGACCTTGTAGTTGATCAGGTCCAGCGACTCGGTGAGCCGGGCGATCTGCGCGGTCACCTCCTCCCGGTGCCCGCACATGATGGCGAGGCGTTCCTTCTCGTTGCCGATCCCCTGACGGACGAGCTCGGTGTAGCGGCGGATCGCCGGAATGGGCATACCGGAGGCGCGCA
>DASQPY010000419.1:0-5791 GCA_035643735.1 Actinoallomurus sp.
TCGAGGTGATGCGGCAGGCGGCGGCCAAGGCGATCGAGGCCAGCGAGAGCGCGGGACGGACACCGCCGGCCAGTCCGGGCGTCTCGGCCGACCCGGGGGCCTCGGCGGGCCCGAGCGGGAGCGCCGACCCCTCCAGCAGTCCGTCGGCAAGCCCTGACCAGCGGAAGACCAAGGCGGTCTCGTTGACGACGGCCTGCGGGTGAAAGGCGCTTTCCAAATATGTGCCGACCTCTTGGCGTGTCTCGGACGTTTCTCGTCCACGAGATTCGCGTAAGGACGGGGCCTTACCGGGCAATCGAGGCAGGTGGGGTCATACGTGCGGTAGGATCCATCAGTCCTTGCCTAGGGTTGCTGACCACGTCTATTCGAACACTTTGCACACCGCACGGTGTGGCAGGCCGTCCCCATCTGGGACGTGAAGCGCCGCCACGAGCAGAGGATCAGGAGACTTCATGGCACCGCGTCAGTATGGAGGCCGGGCGGTGAACGGCCGCGAGCCGATCCCGGTCGCCGGACTCTGGCGTGCCCTGGGACTCACGGTGGCATCGTCCTTCGTGTGGGGTATCGCGCACGTCACGGTGGGGCGCCGCGCCGTGGGCTTCAGCCTCATGGGGTTGCTCGCGGTGCTGGTCTTCGGTTCGGCGACGGCGGCGCTGGCGTTCCAGGAGCGTCTCAAGCAGATGGTCGTCCAGGGCTTCTGGCTGAATGTGATGATCGCGGGCATTCTCGTGCTCGCGGTGGTGTGGGCGTTGATCGTGATCCGCTCCTTTCAGGTCGTGCGCCCTCAGGGTTTGCCGACCGCGATGCGGATCACCTCTGGCGCGCTTGTTGTGATCATGGCGTTGATGGTCTGCACGCCGCTGGTGTACGCGGCGAACGCGACGTACGTGCTGCGGGACACGCTTTCGAGCATCTTCCCCGGTGATGACAAGTCCGGAGGCAAGGTCAACGCGTCTGACCCGTGGAAGAACAAGCCGCGTGTCAACGTCCTGCTGCTCGGCGGCGACGGCGGTAAGGACCGTACGGGGATCCGTACGGACAGCATGACGGTGGCCAGCATCGACACCAAGACCGGCAACACCGTCCTCTTGAGCTTGCCGCGCAGTCTGCAGAAGTTTCCGGTACCGCCGCAGCTGCGGTCCAAGTGGCCCTACGGCTACACCGGCGACGCTCCGGACCCCCAGCACCCCGGCGGCGTGGGACTGCTGAACGAGTTGTTCATCCAGGGCGAGCAGCACCCCGAGCTGGTACCCGGCGGGTACCCCAAGGGGAAGCGTGGCCCGCACATGGTCGAGAACGTCATCGGCTACCTCCTGGGCCTCAAGATCGACTACTACGTGCTGGTCAATCTCGACGGGTTCAAGGACATCGTGAACGCCATGGGCGGTGTCACGGTGCACGTCGAAAAGGACCTGCCGATCGGAGGCGAGATCGTCAACGGCGTCCAGACGCGTCCGCCGACAGGCACGCTCAAGGCCGGCACGCACCACCTGAACGGCAACCAGGCCCTGTGGTACGGCCGGTCCCGCGACGCCGACGACGACTTCCACCGCATGGACCGGCAGAAGTGCCTGATGAAGGACATCGCGGACCAGGCCGACCCGCAGAAGGTCGTCGCCAACTTCCAGAAGCTCGCCAGCGCCGCCAAGAGCACCATCTCCACCAACATCCCGGCGGCGCTCCTGCCCGCCCTGGTCAAACTGTCCGGCACGGTCAAGAAGGGCGCCGACATCCAGAGCCTGCCGTTCAACCCCGGCAAGCTGCCAGGTTTCCACGTGTACGAGCCGAACCTGCAGGTCATGCACAGGGCGACCCAGAGGGCCATCGCCAAGAGCGTGGCTCCGCCGCCGGCGCCGGCGAGCACCCCGTCCACGACGCCCGGCAAGAAGCGCACCACCGCCGGCGCGAGCAGGAAACCGGCGAGCAGTACCTCCGGCGGCCAGTCATTGAAGAACATCTGCAAATAGGGGCGGTACGGCCACCGCGTCAGGCGGGGCGGTTCGCCGCCCCGGTCGAACGCCTGACCACGGACGCGCAGGCGCTCGGTGACGGCGACTTCAACGGACCGGCCATCGACGTCACGGACCCGGGTCCGGGGATTCCCGGAGGCACGGACGTCTTCCGCGCTCCCGCGGACGGCCACGGCACCGGGCTCCCCTTCGCCCGCTCGCCGGCCGAGGCGGAAGGGAACGCCTCATTACCCGGCGTTCCTCACCCCTACGTTTAGCGTTCTTTTGCCAGCGGGTGGATACGGTAGCCGCGACCAGTCACCGGCCCGGCCGTTCGTTTCCCTCTCGCCGCGTCGTGTTCATCCCGATAGCCGCGCCCGCCCAAGGTGGTGATATGCGCATATGCAGGTCGAACCCCTCCTCATGCGGCACGTGTCCGATCCCATGGATCCCCCCAAAGCGGTCGTTCGTTGATCCCAGTACGTACTGAATCGAGGAAGCAGCGTTCTCAGAAAGGCCGGGGGATTCTCTCCATGACAGACGTCAGCGTGGTCGTCATCGTCTACAACGATGCCGACCGGCTGCCGGGGGCGGTGCGCTCCGCGCTCGACCAGTCCCATCGCAACGTCGAAGTGGTGATCGTCAACGACGCCAGCACCGACGCGACGGCGGGAGTGGCCAACGCGCTCGCCGCGGCGGAACCCGAACGCGTACGGGTGATCCACCGGGTGGAGAACTCCGGCGGTTGCGGTCAGCCGCGCAACGACGGCATCGCCGTGGCGCACGGCACGTACCTGATGTTCCTCGACAGCGATGACACGCTCGACCAGCACGCCTGCCGCAACCTGGTCGCCGCGGCCGAGGAGAACGACGCCGAGCTCGTCTCCGGCTGCTGCTGGCGCGTCTTCCCGGAAAAGCGTGAGGAGCGTGCCTGGTACCGCGGCGTCTACCGCGAGCGCGGCGTGTACGCGTCGGTGCGTGAGCACCCCCAGCTGCTGTACGACACGCTGTCGACCAACAAGCTGTACCGCCGCGACTTCCTCGACCGTGAGGGCCTGCGCTTCGTCGAACGCCTGCACTATGAGGACCTGCTGTTCAGCACGCAGGCCTACCTCGCCGCCCGGAAGATCGCGATCATCCCGCACCGCGTCTACAACTGGATGATCTACGAGAACGCCGAGACCCTCTCGATCACCAACCAGCGCGCCGAGCTGCGCAACTTCTCCGACCGGCTGGAGATCTTCCGTCGCATCGACGCGGTGTACGCGCGGTACGGCGCCGATGACCTCAAGCTGTCCAAGGACGTCAAGTTCCTCAACCACGACCTGCTGCTGTACGTCCGCGGGCTGCGCAGCCGCGACCGGGACTACCGCGAGGCGTTCCTCGCCCTGGCGCGCGAGTACATGGCCACGCTCGATCCCCGCGCGTACGGCGAGGCGCACGAGCTCCAGGCGATCATCGGATTCATGGTCGCCAGGGGCGACCACGCGGGCGCCATCAGCGCCGCGGACTACGTCGGGAAGGGCAAGGCCGGCAAGCCACGGCTGACCGCGCCGCTCGTCGAACACGAGGGCCGGATCTACTGGTCCGCGGACCACCTCGACACCGAGGAGGGACGCCGCATCCTCGACGTCACTGAGCTCGGCATCCACTCGCTGCCCCTCAAGTCGCTCAACCCGGGCGGCCGGGTCACCGGGATGGAGCGTTCCGGGCGTGTGCTCAGGCTGACCGGGGACGTCGTCAACCCGCTGAACCGCATCGGCCCGGACGCCGCGCTCGGCGCACGGCTGGAGTTCCGCGACCGCAGCCGTACCGGGCGGTTCTTCGCGGTGCCCGCCGTGGTGGAGCACGAGGACGGCAGGCTCCGGTGGAGCGCCGAGGTCGAGCCGGGCCGCGACGTACGCCCGCTCGGCTTCGTCGACCAGAGCTGGGGCCTGCGCCTCCGGCTGAAGGTCGGTGACGACAGCCTGGTCATCCGGCTGTTCGCCGACGAACTGATGGACCTGTCGGTGCCGGTACGGCCGCGTCTGACGCGCCTGGCCGGCGACCACTTCGAGGCGTACGTCCCCGAGAACGGTGAGATGGCCTTCCGCCTCGTCGCGCACGCGCGGGCGGGCCGTGCCACACTCGCCGCGCTGCGCCGATTCACCGCCTCCGGCCGGGGACGGCGCTGGTGGACCGCGCTGCTGCGCGCCGAGCGCCGATGGAAGGCGGTCTTCACCCGGCGCTCCACCAAGCTCGCCGTCTACAACAAGCTGCTCATCCGCCTGCCGATCAGGCGCGAGACGGTCGTGTTCGAGAGCCACCTCGGCAAGCAGTACTCCGACAATCCCCGGTCCATCTACGAAGCGCTCCGGGCGTCAGGTGCGGACCACACCGCCATCTGGTCCTACGCCAAGAGCCCGACCGGCTTCCCGAAGGATGCCAAGCTGGTCCGCCGCGGCTCCTGGCAGTACTACCTGGCGCTCGCACGGGCCGGCTTCTGGGTGGACAACCAGGGACTTCCGCGTGACGCGATCAAACGCCTCCAGACCACCTACATCCAGACCTGGCACGGGTCGGCGTACAAGCGGATGGGGTTCGACGAGCCGCACGTCAAACGCAGCACGAAGGCCCAGCGAGCCCGCTTCCAGCGGACCGTCGACCGCTATGACGCCTTCCTGATCCGCTCCGAGCACG
Organism: Actinoallomurus sp.; assembly: GCA_035643735.1. Lineage (GTDB taxonomy): Bacteria > Actinomycetota > Actinomycetes > Streptosporangiales > Streptosporangiaceae > Actinoallomurus. Next base: position 4,629 of record DASQPY010000419.1, read on the forward strand.
ACGCGAGGACCCTGGCCAAGGGCCTGGGCGTACGCGCCGAGCTGATTCGCAGCGGCTATCCGCGCAACGACGCGCTCATCAACGGCGGCGACACGACGAGTCTCGCCGAGGAGCTCGCGCTCGCCGGCGACGACCGCAAGGTGGTGCTGTACGCGCCGACGTTCCGTACCGGCCGGAACGGCAAGGCGCGGAGGCGTTTCGAGATCCCGTTCGACCTGGAGGAGTTCGCCGAGGAGCTCGGCGAGACCCATGTGCTGCTGGTGCGTCCGCACTATCTCAACGCCGCGGTGATACCGCCGAGCCTGCGCGGCGTCGTGCGTGACGTCGGCGCCGTCCACGACGTCACGTCGCTGCTGCTGCTCGCCGACGCGCTCGTCACCGACTACTCATCACTGATGTTCGACTATGCGCTGCTCGACCGGCCGATGGTGTTCTTCGCCCCTGACCTGGAGGAGTACGCCCGCACCCGTGGCACGTACTTCGACCTCCGGCAGGAGGCGCCCGGTCCGGTCGTCTCCGAGCCCGACGACCTGTTCGCCGCGCTCGCCGACCTGGACGGCCTCGCCACGGCGTACGCGAAGCGACGGCGGGGATTCGTCGAGCGGTACGGGGAATACGACCGGGGTACGGCCGCCAAGCAGATCGTCGACCGGTTCTTCACGGGAGACCGCGATGCGTGACATCTTCATCGTCTGCAACAACTTCGAGGAGCTCGGCGGTCTGCAGCGATGGGTGCACCACGTCGCGCGGCTGTTCGCCGCCCGCGGCCACCGGGTACGCGTGATCGGGGTGACGCATGCCGACGAGCCCCACGACTACGGGCGTGACCTCCCGTACGACCTGACCGTGCTGCACGACTCCCCGCCGCCGCGCCGGAGGAAGGGACGGCTGCGCGGCCTCCGTCGCGGCTCCGTCCAGCGGCAGGGCGCGGCCACGCTGAGCCGGATGTTCCGCGACGCAGGACCGGGCGGCGTCATCATCGCGGCCCAGGTGTGGGCGATGGAATGGGTCGCGCGCGCCGACACGGCGGGCATGCCGGTCATCGGCATGAGCCACGAGTCGTACCAGGCGACCAAGACCTCATCCCGGTACGAGCGGGTGAAGCGCTACTTCGCCGACACTCATCGCTTCCTCGTGCTGAGCACCGCGGACGCCGACTCCTG
>DASQPY010000420.1:0-3285 GCA_035643735.1 Actinoallomurus sp.
GCGGTAAGAGCGAGGGCGCGACGCTGCTCGCGGGCAGCCGCAGGCCACCTCACCTGGACCGCGGGTTCTACGTCGAGCCCACGGTCTTCGCCGACGTCTCCGAGGACATGCGCATCGGCCGTGAGGAGATCTTCGGACCGGTCATGTCGGTGTTCGCCTGGTACGACGTGGACGACGTGCTGCGCCGGGCCAACGACTCGGAGTACGGGCTCACCGCCAACGTCTGGGCGCGCGACGTCACCGCCGCGCACCGGCTGGCCCGCCGGCTGGAGGCCGGCTACGTCTACGTCAACGGCACGGAACGGCGCCCCGCCGGCACACCATTCGGCGGCTGGAAGCACAGTGGCCTCGGCAAGGAGAACTCCCTGGAGGAGCTGCTCTCCTACACGCGCGAGAAGACGGTCAGCATCACGCTGATCTGAGGGATCGAACTACTTCGGGGGTGTCAGGAGGACGGACATGCGCGGTCATCGGGTCGTCGGCGTGCTCTGTGCGGCGGTGGTCACGCTCGCCGGATGCGGGCAGGGAGCGGGCGCCGGCAAGAAGGTCGCCGAGGTGGCCCAGTACACCAAGGCCGACCGCACGAACATGCTGGTCGAAGGGGCGAAGAAGGAGAAGAAGCTGGTCTGGTACACCACGCTGATTCCCACGGAGGTGTCCAAGCCGCTGGCCGACGCCTTCCACCGGAAGTACCCGTTCGTCACCGTTCAGCTGTACCGGGGCGATTCCAACCAGGTCGCCCAGAAGTTCATTCAGGAGTACCGCGCGCGCTCGTACCGGGCCGACGTGGTCGACGGATCCGGGACCTCGACGCTGCTGCGGAAGGCCGGGTTCCTGCAGCGGTTCAACAGCCCTGAGCTGGCGTCGTTCCCGTCGCAGTTCAAGGACCCGGACGGTTACTGGGGCACCGAGCTGCTCTACTACATGGTCCTCGCCTACAACACAAAGCTCGTTCCGCCCGGCCAGGCGCCACGGACGTACGAGGATCTGCTGGACCCGAAGTGGAAGGGCAAGATGGCCTGGAGCACCAGCTCCGGGTCCGGCGCGCCGACGTTCGTCGGCAACGTCCTCACCTCGATGGGCCAGGACCGCGGCATGGCCTACCTGCGCCGGCTCGCCGGGCAGGACATCCACAACGTCAACTCCTCCGGCCGTACCGTGCTCGACCAGGCGGTGGCCGGTCAGTTCCAGATCGCGCTGCAGGTATTCAACCACCAGGTCACGGGCAGCAAGGCCGCCGGCGCGCCGGTGGATTGGGTGCCGCTGCAGCCGGTGACCAGCCAGCTCGGCCGGATCTCGCTCGCGGCCAAGGCGGCGCACCCGCACGCCGCGCTGCTGTTCCTCGACTTCATGTTCTCCAAGGAGGGCCAGCAGCTCATCAGCGATCGCGGCGACATTCCGGCCAGCCCCGCCGTACCGGCCAAGCTGGCCTCGCTGAAGCCCGACAGCGGGAAGTTCACCGCCAACTACGTTCCCGCCGACCAGGCGTCGGCGCAGATGTCCCAGTGGAACTCCATCTACCAGCGCCTCTTCGTCGATGGCGGCTGAGCGACGCGGTTTTGCGGAGGAGCGACAACGTGAGTGACTACGAGACCATCGAGGTGGACACCGACGACGGCGTCACGACCGTCCGGTTCGACCGGCCGGACAAGCGGAACGCCATGAACCCGACGATGCACCGCGAGATGGTGGACGTCCTGCGCCGGCTGGCCGATGACGACGCCACGCAGGTGCTCGTGATCACCGGCGCGGGCGCGTCTTTCTGCGCCGGCCAGGACCTCAAGGAGTACTTCCACGAGATCCGCGACGACGTGGGCGCCCGTGAGCGGGCCCGCCGCGACTCCCACGACTGGCGGCACCGGCTGCTGTACAACTTCCCGAAACCGACCGTCGCGGCCGTCAACGGCTACTGCTTCGGCGGGGCGTTCACCATCGTCGCGTCCTGCGACATCGCGGTCACGGCGGATGAGGCGACCTTCGGCCTGTCGGAGATCAACTGGGGGCACATCCCCGGCGGCATGGTGACGAAGATCGTCGCCGACCTGATGCTGCCCAAGCAGGCCCTGTACTACATCCTCACTGGCCGTACGTTCGACGGCGAGACGTCGGCGCGGATCGGCCTGACCACGATGTCGGTACCGCTCGCCGACCTCGCCCGTACGGTGGGCGAACTCGCCGGCGAGCTGAAGGCCAAGGACCCACTCACCCTGCGCGCCTGCAAGGAGGCGTTCAAGGGCGTCGACATCCGGGGAATGTCGGCCGAGGCGTCGCTCGCCTGGCTGACCGCCAAGTCCGACCAGCTCAGGCGCCAGCAGGCCCAGGCGGGGCGTACCGACGGGGCGGAGAGCTTCCTGAACAAGGAGTACCGACCGGGGTTCGCCCCGATGCCGCAGGCCCGCGCCTGATGCCGGGCCGGCATCGCGTGGACGGCGTCGCCGCGCTCCTGCGGCCCAGGAGCGTGGCGATCGTCGGCGCGCGTGATCGATCCGGCACGTGGCCGGACCGGATCCGCGGCAATCTCCGGCGCTTCGGCTACCCCGGGCCGGTCTTCGCCGTCAATCCCCGGCGCGCGACCGTGTGGGGCGAGCCCTGCTATCCCGACCTCGTCTCTCTCCCCGAACCGGCGGACCACCTGGTCGTCCTGCTGCCGGCCCCCGCCGCCGTGGAGGTTCTGCGCGGCGCCCGGCGGGCCGGCGCGCGCAGCGCCACCGTCTTCTCCAGCGGCTTCGGCGCCGAGGACGGACTGCTCGGCCAACTGCGCGACATCGCCGCAGTGGACGGACTGGCGATCTCGGGGCCCAACTGCCTCGGCAACATCTCCGTACCGGCTTCGCTCGTCACGACGACGGACTCACGCCTGGCCGAGCTGAGAGAAGGCCCCGTCGCCGTGGTGGGCCAGAGCGGCGGCATCGTCACCTCCTTCAACCGGGTTCTCGTCGACCGCGGCGTCGGAACGCGCTACGTCGTGTCGAGCGGGAACGAGACCTGCCTGACCACCGCCGACTACCTCCGCTTCTTCGCCCGCGACGACGGGGTACGGGTCGCCCTGGCGTTCGTCGAGAGCATCCGGGACCGGGACGCGTTCTTCGCCGCCTGCGCGGAGATGATCGCAGCGGGCAAGCACGTCGTCGTGCTCAAGGCCGGCCAGACGCCGGAGAGCCGGCAGGCGGCCGCCAGCCACACCGGTGCGCTCGCCGGGTCCTTCGCCGCGTTCGCCGCGGTGGCGGAGCAGCTGGGGATCATCTGCATCACCGGCATGGATCTCGCGGTCGAGGCGTGTGAATA
>DASQPY010000421.1:0-5412 GCA_035643735.1 Actinoallomurus sp.
GGGGGCGACTTCTGGACGGCTCCCCGCATCCCTCCAAGAGCATCGATCTGGTGATGCCCGCCATGCTCGGGGGACGCGAGCGTACCGCGGCGGAATGGCGCGACCTGCTGGACGGGCGGGCGGCTTTCCCTGGATCGCGTCGTCGTGAGTCCCTCGCCCTTCTCGGTATCGAGGCGACCCTCCGCTGGACGCGGCCTGACGTGGTCTAGCGGGCCAGGGCCAGGTAGACCACATCGGGTTCGCCCCGGGCGACCTGGACCGGATGCGCCGTGACGCCGGTGAACCGCTCCCGCAGACGCGCCTCGAACGCGGGCGCGGCACCAGCGCTCCAGACGGCCAGGACGCCGCCGGGACGCAGGCGCCCGGCCAGCAGGTCCAGGCCCGCCGGCGCGTACAGGGCGGCGTTGCCCTCGGTGACCGTCCACTCGGGACCGTTGTCGATGTCGAGGCACAGCACGTCGTAGGCGCCGGGCGCCGCCGAGAGCCACGCGAGCAGGTCGGTGCGCTCGATCCGGACCCGCGGGTCGTCGAGGGCGCCGCCGGAGTAGGGGCGCAGGTGCGTGGCATGCCAGGCGATGACCGCGGGCTCGCGCTCGATCACGGTCACCGTACGGGTGTAGGGCGAGCGCAGCGCCTCGGCGAGGGAGAACCCCACCCCGAGGCCGGCGATGAGGACCTCCGCGGGCCGTGCGAGGCGTTCGAGCGCGGCGCGGACCAGGAGCCGCTCGGACTCACCGGCGCGGGTGTCCATCAGGAAGACCCCGTTGCTGATGATCTCGAAGTGCCGCCCGTCGCCGCGCAGCACCAGCTCCCCGTTCTCACCGGCCCGCCGGTCATAGACCTCCACGTCGCGTGAGCTTAGGGCCTGTCTCGAAGTCCCGCTGCCTGCTGCGCACCGGGACCTCGAGACAGGCCCTGATGCGTCGATCACAGCAGGGGCAGCTGCTCGGCGACCGGCCGCGGGGGAGCCGGTGGGGCCGGGACGGTACGGAGGCGCCGGGGGTTGCGGCGGCCGCCGATGCCGTACTCGGCGGCCAGCTCCGCGACCTTGGCCGAGATGCGCCGCTGGTAGTCCTTCGGGGCGTAGGCGCCGCGCCCGTACAGCCGCTCGTACGGGGCCACCAGCTCGGGGCGGGTTTCGCGCAGCCAGTCCATGAACCACTCGCGGGCGCCCGGACGCAGGTGCAACACGATGGCCGACACCGAGGTGGCACCGGCCTCGGCGATGCGCCTGACCGCCGCCTCCAGCTGGCGTGGTGTGTCACTCAGGTAGGGCACGATCGGCCCCATCAGGACGCCGCAGCCGACGCCGTGCTCGCCGAGCGTCGCGCACACCTCCAGGCGTTTGAGCGGGCTCGGCGTGCCCGGCTCGATCAGCCGCCACAGCTCCTTGTCCACGAAGCCGACCGAGACGGCGGCGCCGACCTCGGTGCGTTCGGCCGCCTCCTCCAGCAAGGGCAGGTCGCGCAGGATCAGCGAGCCCTTGGTGAGGATGGAGAAGGGGTTCGCCGCGTCGCGCAGCGCCTCGATGATCCCGGGCATCAGCCGGTAGCGGCCCTCGGCACGCTGGTAGCAGTCGACGTTGGTGCCCATCGCGATGTGCTCGCCCGCCCACCGGGGCGCGGCCAGCTCGCGGCGGACCAGCTCGGGGGCGTTGACCTTCACCACGATCTGGGAGTCGAAGTCGTGTCCCGCGTCGAAGTCGAGGTAGGTGTGGGTCTTGCGGGCGAAGCAGTAACGGCACGCGTGGCTGCAGCCGCGATAGGGGTTGATGGTCCAGGTGAAGGGCACGCGAGAGGCGCCGGGCACCTTGTTGATGATCGACTTGGCCCGTATCTCGTGGAAGGTGATCCCGCGAAACTCCGGGGTGTCGACCGTGACCGGCCGGCCGAACAGGCCAGGATCCTGACCATCGAGTGACAACGCGTCCCATCGCATCCCCCCATGGTAGAACATGTGTTCGATCAACTTGCGGTGAACCTCCGAGGGGCACGGCCCGTATGCCTCCCGAAGGGACCAGCCCGTACCTGGAAAGGCCGCGCGATGACCACACTGCCGAAGACCGCCAGCACGCCGGTGCTCCGCACCGACTTCTCCGACGAGAAGGCATGGGAGTCCCTCCTCGCGGCGATCGCGACGCCGAACGAGGACGAGTTCATGGCGTACGTGGACTTCGTCGAGGACCCGGCGCACCGCGACCTGACACCGGAGCAGATCCTCGCACTGGTGCCAGAACAGTTCGAGCACGCGATCCTCATCGTGGCGGACCGCGTCGCCCTCGCCTCGCCGGAGATGCCGCTGCTGGTCATCGACCTGTGGGAGGAACGCGGGCGCGGGCTCCGCGTCGTCGTCGAGGAGCTGTGGAGCATCGAGAACAACCTGTCGATCTCCAACATGGACTTCGTGGAGTTCGCCGACGCCGCCGGCGAGGACGGCGTCTTCCGCGGATTCTGACGGCGGGGGCCACCCGCCGCCGCGGGTCAGGGCAGGCGTTCGAGGGTGCGGGCCAGGTCGCGTGGGGTGACGATGCCGACGAGGCGCTCGCCGTCGAAGACGAGCAGACGGCCGCGGGCCAGCTTGGGCACCAGGTCGGCCAGCGGCGCCTGCGCGCCGGTGTGCTCGGCCTCCTCCACGACCGCGCCGATCGGCGCTTCGGGCTCCTGGCCGCGGATTTTCTCGGCCGTCACGATCCCGCGTACGGCGCCGTCCTCGATCAGGGGATAGGCGGTGTGGCGGTGGCGGGGGAGCATCTCGCGCAGGAACTCACCCGCCGTCATCGAGCCGGGCACGGTGAACGGGTCGGGCGTCATGACCCGGCCGATCGTGATGCCGTCCAGGCGGGCCAGCGTGCGCGCCTGGCCCGCCTCCAGGCTCGCGGCCGCGATCAGGAACCAGCCGATCAGGATCAGCCACAGGCCGCTGAAGGTCCACAGCGACAGGTAGAAACCCGTCACCATGGCGATCCAGCCGAAGCCGCGCCCGGCCAGCGCGGTGCGCAGCGTCGCCTGCGTACGGTCTCCCGACAGGCGCCACAGCAGGGCGTGGACGAGCCGGCCACCGTCCAGCGGCGTCGCCGGGATGACGTTGAACAGGGCGAGCACGACGTTGATCGCGGCCAGCCAGGCGATGCAGCCGGCGACCAGGCCGTTCATGCCCGCGACCAGCAGCACGGCCGACGCGCCGGCCAGCAGCATGCCCAGCAGTAGACTGACCAGCGGCCCCGACCCTGCGATCCGGAGTTCGGCGCCCGGGCTCTCCGGCTCGCCCTCGAATCTCGCCACCCCGCCCAGCAGCCACAGGGTGATGCCCTCGACGGTCAACCCGTTGCGCCGTGCGACGATGGCGTGCGCCAGTTCGTGCGCGAGCAACGACGCGAGGAACGCCGCGGCGGTGAAGAGCCCACCGAGGACGTACACGACCGGGTGCAGTCCCTTGTAGGACTGCGGCAGGCGCTCGGCCCCCAGACCGTACGCGAGAAGGGTGAAGACGACGAGAACGGTCCAGTTGACGCCGACGCGCACGCCGACGATCCGGCCGAGCCGGAAGGTGTCGTTCATCCGCCGCCGCCTTGTGAGAGTGCCTCTCCTGAACCGATACCCGGATGTGCGCCGGGGCTCTCCGGCAGAATGCCATCTCATGGGCGGATCACGGGGGCGAAGCATGGCCGGGGCGGCGATGGCTTTGATCATCCTCGCCGGATGCGGGGGGTGTACGGGCAGACACGACTCGCCACCGGCGTCGGCCGCGGGTCTTCCGGCGGCCGAATGCGGCCAGACCGTTGCGGCGCGCGCCACGGCGCGGCACACCCGCGCCATGTGGATCACGACGGTCAACAACGGCGACTGGCCGAACAAGGCGGGCCTTTCCGTGGCCAAGCAGCAGGCGCAGTACCGCCACCTGCTCGACGTGGCGCAGAAGCTGAACTTCAACACCGTCTACGTCCAGATCCGCCCGGCCGCCGACGCGTTCTATGCCTCCCGCTACGAGCCCTGGTCGCAGTACCTCACCGGCAAACAGGGCGGCAACCCGGGTTATGACCCGCTGCGCTTCCTCATCGACGAGGCGCACAAGCGCGGCCTGGAGTTCCACGCCTGGTTCAACCCCTACCGGGCGAGCGCGCACGCCGACCGGAACAAGCTCGCGCCGAACAGCCAGGCGCGGCTGCATCCGGACTGGGTGCGCCGCTACGGAGGGGCGCTGTGGTTCGACCCGGGGCTGCCGAAGGTACGCGACCTGGTCGGCAAGGTCGTCCTCGACGTCGTCAACCGGTACGACGTCGACGGCGTGCACCTGGACGACTACTTCTACCCCTATCCGCTGCCGGGCCAGGCCTTCCCCGACAGCGCGACCTTCAAGAAGTACGGCAAGGGCTACAAGAACATCGGCGACTGGCGCCGCCACAACGTTGACACGCTCATCCAGGGCCTGCACACCCAGATCCACCGGACCAAGCCCGCGGTGCGCTTCGGCGTCAGCCCGTTCGGGGTCTGGCGCAACAAGAGCAAGGACCCGGCCGGTTCGGCCACCGCCGCCCTGCAGAGCTATGACGACATCTACGCCGACAGCCGCAAGTGGGTGCGCAGCGGCTGGGTCGACTACATCGCGCCGCAGCTGTACTGGCCGGCCGGGTTCAAGGCGGCCGACTACCGCACCCTGGTGGCGTGGTGGTCCAAGCAGGTCGCGGGCACGCACGTCCAGCTCGTGATCGGACAGGCGGCCTACCAGGTGGGGCAGGCCGGAGCCTGGAAGGACCCGGCCGAGCTGTCCCGCCACGTGGGGATCGACGCGCGGTACCCCCAGGTCGGCGGGGAGGCGTTCTTCAGCGCCCGCGACCTGGCCCAGGACACCCGCGGTTTCGCCTCACGGCTGCTGCGCGACCACTACTCCCACCCGGTGCTGCCCCCGGCGGCCACCGGCGGCTCGCCGCCCTCGGCCCCGATCCGCCTGGAGGCCAAGGACGGCCGGCTGAGCTGGAAGGGATCCGGCGCCGCGGCGTACGCGATCTACCGCACGGTGGCCAAGGGCCCGGCCTGCATCGCGCCCGACGGCCGGTTCCTGGTCAAGGTGGTCGACGGCGACCTGCACTCCACCACCGACAAGACCGCCAAGTCCGGCCACGGCTACACCTACTACGTCACCGCGCTTGACCGTCAGCACCGCGAGAGCCCGACCTCCCGCGGCGCGCGCAGTCGATAACGATCTTTCAGGAAAGGGCCATGACCCTCATTGTGGTGAGGATTCCTGCCAACCTGTGTCAGGTGGCCTAGGCGCCGTCGACTCCCGGAAATGAGAGCGACGCCCGGTCACTGGCCTTCTTTGAGCCGGGCGATGGACTCTCCCGCCTGGGCGGCGATGCTTCGCAGCTCGGCGGCGTCGACGTCTCCGGCACGGCAGATCGCGTCGAAGACACCG
>DASQPY010000422.1:0-2601 GCA_035643735.1 Actinoallomurus sp.
CAGTGCCTCGCCGACCGGCCGGTCGCCGGCGAGGACGCTCGACAGTCCGGCGCCCCCCTCGGTCTCCAGCCGGGCGGAGAGCCCCGCACCACGCAGGTCGGCGTCGACGAGTACCACCTTCAACCCGACCTCGGCGAGCGACAGGGCCAGGTTGCACGCGACGGTGGACTTGCCCTCCTCGGACACCGCGCTGGTGACGACCACCGAAGGAGGAAGGCCGTCAACCCCGCCGAATCGCAGGTTCGTACGGAGCCGGCGGAACGCCTCCGTCAGCGGAGAGTCGTCTACCAGGACAGGGGACCGCTGTTCGCCGAGCCTGCGGTCCAGGCCGATGATGCCGAGCGTGGTACTCCCGGTCGCCTCCCGCAGCGACTGCACGGACCGTACGGAGGCGTCGGTCAGGTCCCGGAGCACGGCGATGACCGTTCCGACGACGAGCCCGATCACCAGCCCGAGGCCGAGGTTCAACAGCGGCTTCGGGCTCACCGGTGCGGCCGGCAGATCGGCGTCGTCGGCGACGGTGATCCGCACGCTGGGACGGTTCTTCGGAGCGGGCTGTTCGAGCCCGGCCACGTAGCGGGAGAACGCGATCCCCAGCGTGTGACCGATCTGCATGGCCAGCGCCGGAGAGGTGTCCGTGACCGTGGCCCGCAGGAGGATGGTGTCCGGCACCGCCTCGGCGGTGATCCGTCGTTGCAGCTCTTCGGGGGTCATTCCGTTGTTCAGCGTCCGGGCGACCTCGGCCGTGACGCTCCGGCTCCGGATCAGCTTGGCGTACGACTTGGCGCGTTCCTGTGAGGACAGCACGGCCTGGTAAGCGGCCGCGGCGTTGCCGTCGTCGGGCGCGGACACGATCAGTGTGATCGACGCGGCGTACTGCGGGCTCATGCGTACCGTCACGAGCGCGGCCACGACCAGCGCGAGAAACACCGAGGTCGCCAGGAGGACCCATCGGCGGCACAGAAGCCGTAGGTAGTAGAGCAGTTCCATACCGCTGCCTTTCAGGTGGCTCTCACCTCGCGCTTGGCACCGAGGTGGTCATAGACGGGGACCTTCTGCAGGAGCCAGACGAGGGCCGCTCCCAGCCCGGCTCCGATGACGAGCGGCACCGGCGCGGGTATCCAGCCCCGCACCACCGGGATCACGGCGAGGCAGGTGATCCCGGCGGTCCCGGACAGCGCGAGCGCGACCTGCCAGGTGGTGAACCCGAGCCGGCGCAGGCGGTGCGAGACGTGGTCCGTCCCGCCCAGCATCAGCGGCCGTCCGGCGCGATGCCGGGAGACCATCACGACGCAGGTGTCGAGGGTCGCGACGAAGGTCACCATGAGCGGCCCGGTGACACCCGCGTGGTGGGCCGGAGACGCGAAGACCAGCGGTGCCGACGCCGCGATGACGAACCCGATGAACAGTGACCCCGCGTCGCCCATGAAGATCCGCGCCGGCGTCCAGTTGTGCGGCAGGAACCCCGCGCAGCCGCACGCGAGCGCCAGCAGCAGGATCACGGCACCGTGCTGTCCGACCATCAGCGCCGGAAGCGCGAGCGCGGCCGCGGTCACACAGCCGACACCCGCCGCCGCCCCGTCCATGTTGTCGAGCAGGTTGAACGAGTTGGTGATGACGACGATCCAGAGCACCGGGACGACGTAGTCCAGCCAGTTCCCGAAGATCTTCACGTGGCCGCCCGTGCCCACGACAGCGGCGGCGGCCAGTCCCTCGACCACCAGACGCGAGTACGGCGAGAGCGGCCGGATGTCGTCCACCAGGCCGAGCAGGGCGACCGCCGTCGCCGCCATGAGAAGGATCCGCAGCCGCAGATCTCCTCCGCTCACCGCGACGAACGTGGGCACGAGAACACCGATGACGATGACGACGCCACCGAGATACGGCGTCGGGCGTTTGTGGCTCTTGCGCATGTCGGGACGATCGGTCAACGCAAGCTGAATGGCCAGCCTGCGGACGAATTCGGTCAATACCCCGACCAACACGAATGCCGCAACCGCCACGCAGCTGATTGCCATTGGTCTGGTCTCTCGTTGACAGCAGAAGCTCCTCAGCTCTGGTACCGCGTGACGCCATCGGTAAAACACCCGTTCACCGATGCGTCCAGTCGGCACACCAACGCCCTTTTCGGGACACCGCGAGCTGAAACATTCAGCCAAACAAAAGGTTGTAAACAATGGTCAATATTTAGAATGGTTCAGTTAACCGATACAGCGTGACAGCGTGCTTCCTGGTTTATACACTGGACCACAGATTCCATTTCTCCGGAGCGGCCAGCGGAAAGCATTCCGCCGCTCGGATAGCAAATGTCCGCATTGGCCACGGGGGCCTTATGGGTTCGGCAATGAGAATATCCGGCGGCATTGCCACCGCCGTACTGATGATGACTGGAATGACCGTTGCGCGGCCGGCGTACGCCCGCCAGACCGTGAACGTGCCCTGCAGCGCGTCGGCACTCGTCACGGCGGTCAACTCCGCCAACAGCCTCGGTTCGGGCACGCTCCAGCTGGCCTCGAACTGCGACTACGCCCTGACCGCGCCGTCGGCCACCGGACGCGGCCCGGATGGGCTGCTGATCACCAGCAACGTCAGCATCATCGG
>DASQPY010000423.1:0-5969 GCA_035643735.1 Actinoallomurus sp.
GATCTGCTGTGGGTCGGTGAGTTCGACGGCCGGTTCGAGGACATGGACCACGCCGTCGAGGTCTTCAACGAGCACAACGAGGCCGTACGCCGCGAGATCTCCCCGGACCGACTGCTGGTCTTCGAGGTCGCTCAGGGCTGGGAACCCCTGTGCGCTTTCCTCGACGTGCCCGTCCCGGACGAGCCTTTCCCGCGTACCAACGACCGCCAGGAGTTCGCCGAGCGGGTCCGGCGGCGCCGGGTCGAGGAGTCCTGAGCCGGAACACGACTGCCGGTAGAGCGGTGCGCTCGGTGCGCTCGCACGCGAACGGCCGGGGCCCTGTTCCTCCAGGGACGGATCCGTCGCCGGCGCGCTCTCGCCGGTAGCAAGAGGGGGCGATCGGCCGGTTAGGCGGTCCAACTCAAGATCATTAAGATCCCCCGGGTGATCATCAGGCACGGGCCGAAAATCGGCTTTCTCGTCGGCATCCTGGCCGTCTTGGCGACGCTGAGCGCGCCGCCCGCCTCCGCCGGCGACTCGTCCGACCAGGAGGCTCCGAAGGTCGAGCTGGTGCTGGATTCCAGCGGCTCGATGCGCGCCACCGACATCGACGGCCGCAGCCGTATGTCGGTCGCCCAGGAGTCCTTCGGCGCGGTGGTCGACGCCCTTCCTGAGGAGACCCAGCTGGGCATCCGGGTCCTGGGTTCCCGTGTCTCCGCCTCCAGCAGCCAGGCCCTCGGCTGCCGGGACACGCAGCAGATCAGCCCGGTCGGCCCGGTCGACAAGGTCAGGGCCAAGGCAGCGATCGCCAGGCTGCGTCCCACCGGCTGGACCCCGATCGGCCTCGCTCTCCGCGGAGCCGCCGCCGACCTGGGCACCGGCGAGACCACCCGGCGGATCGTCCTCATCACCGACGGCGAGGACACCTGCGGGGTGCCTGGCCCGTGCGACGTGGCCAGGGAGCTCGCCGCCCGCGGCACCCACCTCGTGGTGGACACCCTCGGGCTCACCCTGGACGACAAGGTACGCCGGCAGCTGACCTGCATCGCCGACGCCACCGGCGGCACCTACACCGCCGTCCAGCACCAGGCCGAGCTCACCAGCCGCCTCAACCAGCTGGTGCACCGGGCACACGACACGTACCGCAGGACCCCCCGCCAGGTCGGCGGCAGCGACCGGTGCGCCAACGCTCCCATCCTGACTCCCGGGGTCTACACCGACCGCGAACGCTTCGCCGAGCACCGCTGGTACCGGGTGGCGGTGTCGCCGGGACAGGAACTGCGCGCCTCGGTGAGCGTCGCGCTCGACCGGAGCCTGAACCCGGACTACGGAGTGCTGCTGCGTGCGGTGTCATCCAGCGGCCAGGAGATGGTGCGCGGAACCGACGCGGGCAGCGGGCGTACCGACGTGCTGTCCACCGGGCTGCGCTGGTCGGACCAGCAGCCGTCGGCATCACCCGAACCCTCGGCGTCGTCGGCGACGGACGGGTCCGGTACGGGCCTGGTCTGCCTGGTGGTCAGCAACTCCTTCTCCATCCCCGCGGGCGTACGGACCACGCCCGGCATGCCCCTGGAGCTGACCGTCGGCGTGGTGCCCTCCTCGCCCACGCCGGGCGGTCCGTCGCTGGGACGCGGCTGGCTGCTGCTGCTCGTACTCGCCGGAGCCGGCCTGCTCGGCGGCCTGGTCACCGGCTGGCTGGCCCGCTGGCGGATCGCCATCTGGAAGGACAACTGATCATGCGTGGCATCCTGCTCGCCGGCCTGCCCTTCACCGTGCTGTCCCTGGCCCTCGCCGCTCCGGCCGCCGCGGACGAGACCCCCTCACCGAGTCCCAGCAGTACGGTCAGCACCGCCGGTACGTCCTTCCTGACCGCGACCGGCGTGGAGCCCGGACAGCCCGTACGGGTGGCGGGGTCCACCGGCGACTACCTGTACTGGTCGTTCGACGCGGCGGCCGGCGAGACCGACCGGCTCGCCTTCACCATCACCCTGCCGCCCAGCGGGAGCCGGCACGGCCCGGCCACCTGGACCGTCGACGTCTTCGACGGCCTGCGCCGGCGCCAGGCATGCGTGGCGGGTTCGCAGACGGCCACCGCGGCGACCCGCGACGCGGCCGTCAAGCTCCACTGCCTGCTGCGTCAGGTCCGCTCCTGGGCCGACCCCTGGTCCGACGAGCCCCTGCCGGGCACCTACTACGTACGCCTGTCGGCGACCGGACTGCCGGAGCAGGACCTCGGCCTGGCGATCCGGACGGACCTGGCCATCACCGCGCACAAGGGCGACCCCCAGCCGGACAACGCGAACCTGAAGGCCCCGCTGTCCCCGGCGGTCGATCCCGGAACCACCGTGGCGCCGCAGGCCGCCGCGCCGTCGTCAGGCCCCTCGTCGGACCCTTCATCGGATCCGTCGTCGGAGGCGGGGCCGCTGGAGCGGGCGAGCAGCTGGTTCTCCTGGCCGTCCAGCCGATGGTGGTGGACGATCGGCGGCGGCGTACTCGCCGCCGCCATGGGGGTGGCCGGCTACAGCCTGACCCGGCACCCCCGCCGCTGGTTCTCGGGCCGCTGAGACCGCGCCGAAAACGCGATCTGATCACACAGATGGACACGGCGGTGGCTTCAGGACGCCGCGTCGGCGGCGGCCTGCTGCTGGCGTCTCGTCACCTCGTCGCGTACCGCCTCGGCGTCCTCCGTGGTGCTGTCGTAGGCGAGCTCGCGCGCGCCGGCCCGCGTGAGTTCGACCCCGATGACGGCGCTGTGCCGCAGGGTGGCCGGGAGTACGGCGCGGGCCATCGCCGAGCTCAGCAGGTCGCGCAGGTCGGCGCTGGAGGCGTCGCTGCGAAGGTCCACCTCGACATGGAGGTTGTGGAAGCTGCTGGAGATCTCGCGCAGGACGTTGAGCATGCCGCGGGTGTCGAGCCGGCCGCTGAGCCGCAGCCGCGCGTCGTGCAGCACCAGGTTCCGCGAGGCGGCCTCTTCCCGGATGAGGGAGGACAGTTCGCCACAGAAGGCGGAGAGCAGGATCTCCTGGGAGTTGGGGCCTTTGTCGATTCCCAGCATCTGCTTGGCCTGGTCGACGGTGAATCGCTCCGTCCACCGCCGCTCGCCGTCCGCTGTCAGCGCGGTCCGGTACCCGGCCTCAGAGCCGTAGTCCCAGGTGACCTCGGCCTCCAGCGGGCAGGTCATCGCCGGCGAGGCGGGCGGTGAGGCGGGCGCCCACGCGACGGGGATGGTCTCGGTGCCGCCGTCGCCCCGTCGTACCGAGGCCGTGACCTCGATCGGCGACGCGTCGAGGAAGACCCGGTGGTTCGGGCTGAAGGCGCACACGAGCCGGTTGATGGACCTGATGGTGTCGCTGGGCGCGTCGCAGTCGATCTCGCAGCGCCAGCCGATGGCGCTCAGCGGAACGCCGGCCGCGGGCCGTCGCGCGGCGTCCAGCGCCAGGTCGGCGCGCACCGTGACCCGCATGGCTCCGATGGTCACGCCACGGGAGGTGTAGCCGTTGACGTTGGTGATGAGCACACAGGCGCCGAGCGCGGCGAGCGCGGACTCGTACGGGGTCGGCAGACCGTCCTGCGGGGCACCGCCGAACGCCCGCTGCCGCAGGCGGAAGTCCCGGGCGACGCGGACCACGCCGTCGCGCAGGGCGAGCGTCCGCGTGTGCAGAACGCCGTCGCCGTCGGGCGCCGCGGGCCCGGTCACCCGGAAGTCGGCGATGGCATGCTCGGGATGTTCTCGCAGTTCGTGGACGGTCTCCGAAACGCCGGCGGTGTTCAGCCCGTTGCGCATCTGGTGCTTCCCTTCGAGAGCGGCTCACAGTCCGGACAGGGCCTGGTCGAGGTCGGCGATGAGGTCGGCGCCGTCCTCGATGCCGGCGGAGAAACGCACCAGGCCGGGTGCGATGCCCACCTCGCGGCGCTGGCGTTCGGTCAGGAAACTGTGGGAGGTGTTGAACGGAAGGCTGACCAGGGACTCCACCCCACCGAGGCTGGTGGCCACCATCGGCAGGTTCAGCCGGTCCAGCAGCTTCAGGGCGGCGTCGTCGCCGCCGTGGACTTCGAAGCCGACCATGCCGCCCCAGCCGTCGGGGCAGATCTGGCGCAGCCACGGGCAGGGATAGGTCTCGAGCGAGGGGTGGTGGACGGAGCGTACGGCCGGATGCGCGGCCAGGAAGGCGGCGCAGGCGGTGGCGTTCTCGCTGTGCCGCTGCATCCGCAGGGCCAGGGTCTTGAGCCCGCGCTCCAGCAGGAAGCACATCACCGAGTCCAGGGAGCCGCCGAACTTCAGCATCTGCTGCCAGATCCGGTCGACGTACTTGCGCGGGCCGGCGGCGGTGCCCGCGGTGACGTCGCTGTGCCCGTTGAGGTACTTGGTCGCGCTGTGGATCACGATGTGCGCGCCGTGTTCCAAGGGCCGCAGGTGGATCGGTGACAGGAAGGTGTTGTCGACCACCAGGAGCAGGTTGTGCTCGTGCGCCAACCGGCCGAGCCGGGTGAGCGGGATCGCCTTCAGGAGCGGGTTGGTGAGGGTTTCGAAGAAGAGCACCTGGGTCTCGTCGCTGATCGCCGCCTCGATGGCGTCGATGTCGGTGGGGTCGGTGAACGTGACGCTCCTGCCGAGCTGGTGCATGTCCTCGCGCAGGAGGTTGAACGTGCCGCCGTAGACGTCCCGGGAGCTGATGATGTGTCCGCCGCGGTTCGTCAGCGCCAGCAGGGTGGTGGTGATCGCCGCCATGCCCGAGGAGAAGACCAGCGCGCTCTCGGCGTTCTCCAGCGAGGCGATCTTCTCCTGCACCGCCCACTGGTTGGGGCTGCCGTAGCGGCCATAGATGGGCACGTCCCGGATGTGGCCCTGGTCGAACGCCTCGTAGGTGTCCTCGGTGAAGGTGAAGGTCGTGCTGGCGAAGACCGGTGTGCCCACCGCGCCGGTCACCGGGTCCTGGTGGGTCCCCGCGTGTACGCTCCGCGTGCTCGGCCCGGAGCCGTCCACGACGCGTTGCTGGGGAAGCCGGGGACCGGGGACCCGGCCGCGTTGCAGGCTGTCGGCCCACTGCCGGTCCTGCCCGGCCCCGGGAGAATCTCCTTCGGATCTGGCCACGGTGTCATCCCTCCGTCGAGTTCGATGCGGCCGAGTACTCGCGTACGTCGCGTACCGCCAGGGGCGCGAGACTGACCGTCAGGTTCGCGAGCCCGGCGGCCAGCAGGGTGCCGCGCAGCCCCAGGTGCGCCGAGACGGGTCCGGCCAGCATCAGCCCGAGGGGTTGTCCGAGGTAGGACCCGAACCACTCGTACGCACTGACCTTGGACAGCGCGGTGGCCGGGACCTCTCGTTGAAGCACGGTCTCCCACAGGGGATCGAAGACCATCAGGCCGACGCCGCCGAGGAACGCGCCGGCGGCGATGGGCACCACGGACGACGCCTGTGACATCACCAGCGAAGGGAGCGCGAACAGGGCTCCCACCAGCACCGCGAACAGCAGCGGCCGGGCCGGCCGCACGTTGAGAGACACGACGCCGCCGGTCACGGCGCCGGCTCCGAACGCCGTCATCACCACTCCCCATGCGCCGGCACCCCCGTTCAGGTAGCGCTCGCTGACCACCGGCCCCAAGACGGTGAAGGTCGTGGAGAGCATGTTGCTCACCGACGCCGCCAAGATAAGGCTCCACGCCCAGGTGCGGGAGGTGAGTTCGCTCCAACCCTCCCGTAGATCCCGGATCAGGTGGAGGACCTCGCGTGGGCCGGAGGTGTTCGGCAGCCGCAGTCGCACCAGGCATGCCGCGCTGAGCCCGAACGTCGCGGCGTCCACCGCGACGGCCCACGGCGAGCCCACGCTCAGAATGAGCAGCGTCGACACCAGCGGGCCCGCGATCATCGCCGCCGACTGCGACGTACTGCGCAGTGCGTTGGCGGCCTGCCGCAGCTCAGGCGGCGTGGTCTGCTGGACGAGCCCGGACATGGCGGGGGTGAACATCGCGGTCGCGGTGCCGTTCACGGC
>DASQPY010000424.1:0-4678 GCA_035643735.1 Actinoallomurus sp.
CCGAGCGCCTCGTGCTCGGAGGCGACCGCCGACCAGGCGCCGCACCAGTCGGCCCAGTCGTCGAGCCCGCCGGTGATCCGTTCGAAGTCGGCGACGGTCACGCCGTTCGTGGTGAAACGGGGTGCCCAGTGCGCGATGGCCGAGGCGACTCGCTCGTCCATGGTGATCAGCTGCCTTTCCTGCGTTCTGTGCAAACGAGTGCATCGAATCCGGCGGTGAAGGATGACAGGACCGCTTCGTACGGGCGCCGCCGGCTTCAGACGCTGGTGGTCTCCGAGCCCGTCGACGGCGTGTTGTGGGGGAGCGGGGACGCCCTGGTCCCACCCAGGTACAGCGCCGCGATCTCCGGATCGTCCTTGATGGCGGCGGCCGTACCGGTGAGGCGGACCTTGCCGCCCTCCATCACCACGCCGTGCGTGGCCAGCCCGAGGCCGAGCCGGACGTTCTGCTCGACGAGAAGGACCGTCGTGCCCTCCTGGTGGAGGGAGTGGATGAGGTCGGCGACGCCGGCGAGGCTGCGCGGGTCCAGGCCCAGTGACGGCTCGTCCAGCAGGATCAGCTTGGGGTCGAGCATCAGACATCGCGCGATCTCGATCATCCGCCGCTGGCCGCCGCTGAGGTTGCCCGCGTGGTCGTTGGCCCGTTCGGCGACGAGGGGAACGCGGTCCTTGACCATCTCCAGGCGGTCGCGCAGCAGCTTTCGGTCCTTGCGGATCAGGTAGCCGCCCATGAGAACGTTCTCGTGCACCGACATGGCCGGGAACAGGGCGTGGGACTGCGGGACCTGGGTGATGCCCCGGCGCAGGATCTCGTCGGGCGCCTGGTCGCCGATCGTCTGCCCGTCCATGCTGATCTCACCCGAGCTGGGCCTGAGCAGCCCGCTGATGACGCGCAGCACGGTCGACTTGCCGGCGCCGTTCGGGCCGACGATGCAGGTGATGGTCTGTTTCGCGCACTCCAGGTCGACGCTCTGGAGGACGTTCCCCCCGCCGTAGCCGGCGAAGACCGCCTTCAGCGACAGCACGTCACTGCACCACCTCTCCTGTTGCCGCCCCCTGGGAGCCCTGGGAGCCCTGGGCGGCGGGTTCGGCCGCCGGCCGCCAGTCGTCGCCGAGGTAGGCGTCGAGCACGATCGGATCCTGCTGGATCAGGCTGGGCGGCCCCTCGGCGATCGGCGCTCCGCGGGAGAAGACCACCACGGGATCGCACAGCTCGAGGACCAGCGGGATGTTGTGCTCGACGATGAGGAACGTCACGCCGCTGCGGTTCAGCTCACGGATCACCTCGGTGAGCCGTCCGAGCAGGCTGGGGTTCACGCCGCCGGCCGGCTCGTCCAGCAGGATCAGCCGGGGCTGGAGCATCATCACCTGCGCGAGCTCGACCAGCTTCTGCTGTCCGTAGGACAGCGCTCCCGCGGGCTGGTCCGCCATCCGGCCGAGACCGACGATGTCCAGCAGGTCCCGGGCCCGTTCCGCCTCGTGGCCGTGCACCGCGCCGGCGAACATCGTCCGCCACCGGGAGTCGGGCAGGGGTGCGACGACGTTCTGCTGGACCGTCATCTCCTTGAACAGCCGGGTGACCTGGTAGGTACGCCCGAGCCCGAGATGCCCTCGGCTCCAGGGCCGCATCGCGTCGATCCGCTTGCCGTCGAACCAGATCTCGCCCGAGTCGGCGGTCATCCCACCGGTGATCAGGTTGAACAGCGTCGTCTTGCCCGACCCGTTCGGGCCGATCAGCGCCGTGATCGTGCCGGGGCGTACGACCAGGTCGGCGCCGTCGACGGCCGTCAGGCCGCCGAACCTCTTGGAGACCCCGCGCACCTCGAGCAGCGGCGCCTCGTCGCCCGGGCCGGTGCCGGCCTGGGGGACGGCCCGCTCGACCGTCGTCAGCGACCCGCGGCTCAGCGCGCCGGCCTGGTCGGTGTACTCGACCTCCACGGGGTGCCGCCTGCGCCACCATGCCTCGACGGTCGGCAGGATGCCGCGCGGCAGGAACAGCACGACGAGCATCAGCGCGACGCCGAAGATGAGCACGCGTGACTCGCTGCCGCCGCCGTAGACGGTGGCCTCCTCGCTGACCAGGTTGACGATGAAGGCGCCGATGACCGGGCCGTACAGCGTGCCGCGTCCGCCGGTCAGGGTGGCGAGCACGATCGTCACGCTGCCGAGGATGGCGAACGATCCGACCGGGTTGATGAACGTCAGGTAGTAGGCGTAGACGCCACCGGCCGTACCGATCATGAACGCGCTCGCGGCGTACGCCACGATCTTGAAGCGGGTCGTGTTGACGCCGATCGAGGCCGCCTTGCCCTCGTCCTCGCGGATCGCGACCAGCCCCGCACCGAACTTCGTACGCCTCAGCCAGGCGCTGAACAGGACCGTCAGCACCAGCAGGCCCAGGAAGATGTAGTAGAAGGGGATGTTCTGGAAGTCGCGGCTCCAGAAGGGGAGCTGGAGCGTGATGCCGTCCGAGCCGTGGGTGAGGCTCTTGAAGTTGGCCGCGAGGATCTGCGCGGCCAGCAGCATCGCGATGGTGATGATCACGAACGCGTGGCCGCGGGTCCGGAGCACGACCGAGCCGATCAGGACCGCGATGACCAGAGCGGTCACCCCGCCGAGCGGGGCGACCCAGAGCGGGTTGACCCCCCACCGCAGGGCCAGGATGCCGGCGGTGTACGAACCCAGGCCCAGGAACATGCTGTGACCGAGTGAGGTGTAGCCGCCGTACCCGGAGATGATGTTCCAGCTCGACGCCTGGATGGCCAGCAGGAAGCCCAGCAGCAGGACGCCCTGCGGGTACGGCTTCCACGGGTTGAACACCGGATAGAGCACCAGGGCGAGCAGGCAGATGCCGGCGACCAGGTGCGAGCGCGGTAGCGCGCGCAGCCGGCTCATGTGACCTCCTCCGTCGGAGGCATGACCAGGGCGCTGTGCTTATTGATTCTCTCGCTTCGCTCGCTCATACGGCGTCCTCACGGAGCTTGGCGCCGAACAGACCCTGGGGGCGGATCAGCAGCACGACCATGATGACGACGTAGAAGACCAGCGTCGACCAGCTCAGCGACGTGTACGTCGCGGTCAGCGTCTCCGCCAGGCCGAGGATCGCCGCCCCGGCCAGGGCGCCGGGCAGGCTGCCCATCCCGCCCAGCACCACGATGCCGAGCAGCCGGGAGATCCAGTCGTAGTGGGAGGCGGGGAAGAACGGATAGAGCACCGACAGGATGGATCCGCCCACGCCCGTCGTGGCGGTGCCGATCGCGAATGCCAGGGCCGCCGTGCCGGCGGCACCGACCCCGACGAGGGCGGCGCCGGAGGGGTTCTGTGTCGAGGCGCGGATCGCCCGGCCGGTCCACGTGTGGGTCAGGATGTAGTACAGGATGCCGAGGACGACCACCGCGGCGAGGAAGCCGAACACCTGTGCCTTCGGCAGTGAGACCGACCCGACCCGGAAGGACTCGTCGAAGTAGGAGGGGGTGGCCGACCTGAACCTGTTCCCGGCGGTGATGTCCAGGACGCCCTCGATGACCATCGCGAAGCCGAAGGTCAGCAGGATCGACATCGAGGAGGACGCGCCGCTGACGCGCGAGATCAACAGGCGGTGGACCACCCAGCCGAAGCCGAACATGAGCGGCGCCATGACCACCGAGGCGAGGATCGGGTCGATCCCGGTCTCGTGCCACAGCCACCAGGTCAGCATGGCCACCAGGATCAGGAACGCGCCCTGCGCGATGTTGATGATCCGCATGACCCCGAAGATCAGTGTCAGGCCGGAGGCCATCAGCGCGTAGACCCCGCCTATCAGCAGGCCCAGCGTGACGGCCTGTATCAGTTGTGTCATCTCGGGAACTCCTCGTGGGCTCCACGCCTTGTCCGGGCGGGCCGTCCGGCGGATGGGGAATCCGCCGGACGGGCCCTGAGACGCTTCACGCGTCGACGGTCACTTCCACCCCGGCTTGGGGTTGACGATGTTCTTCGTGGTCGCCAGGTCCGGCGGACCCACGACCTCGACGTTGCCGGACTGCCACTGCGCGAGCAGGAACTTGCCGATCGGTTCACCGCTCGGCTTCCAGCTCAGCGGCCCCAGGATCGTCTGCACCGTGTTGGCGTGCAGCCAGTCCCGGATCTTGTCCTGGTTGACGGAGCCGACCTTCTCGGCGGCCGCCTGGAGCACCTGCGCGGCGGCGAAGCCGTCGGCGGCGTCCTCGGCGGGGTCGGCGTTGTAGGCCTTCTTGTAGGCGGCGACGAAGTCCGCGTTCACCGGGGTCGTCGCGTCCTGGTCCCAGCTGACCGTGTAGAAGACGCCCTCGGTGTTGGCCTCGCCGATCCCCTTGCTGTACTGGCTCGCGTTGCTGGGCGCGGAGGTCTGGAAGAGGGCCTTGGGGGAGTAGTTCAGCTGCTTGAGCGCGCGGACCAGTCCGACGCCGTCCTCGAACACCGCACCCTGGGCTATCAGGTCGGGCTTCTTGCCGGCGAGCGTGCCGGCGATGGTCTGGAAGTTCGTCGTGTCGGCGGGGTAGACCGAGCTGTAGACCGTCTTGACGCCGAGTGTCTCCAGCTCCTTCTGCATCGTCTGGATCACGGGCTTGGAGAACGGGTCGTCCTGCGTCGGGTAGGCCGCCGTCTTCGGGCGCGAGGCCTCCGGCAGCGACTTGACCCAGTCGACGAAGACGTCCGCCTGG
>DASQPY010000425.1:0-2894 GCA_035643735.1 Actinoallomurus sp.
GCCCGCGCGGCGTCCAGAGCGGCCAGGGTGCGCGTCAGTCGCTGAGCAACGCAACCCAGCTGAGTCGAGACGGGCAGCGCCGCACGGCGGCGGCGCTGCCCAGCCGCATGCCCGCGCCGCAGTGGCGCGGGGCGGGAACTACGGCCGCCCGGACGGTGCTCGTCGCCGCCGGACGAGCCAGGCCAGCACCGCCACATCGGCGAGCGCTGCCCACCCGGCGATGCTTCGCTTGCGCGAAGCGTCCCGGCTCGCCTCCAACGGCGGCGGCGTCGCCGTGTCGGAGTCCGTGTCGAACACGCCTTGCGCGTCGATCGCGACGACGCTTTCCAGCATGGTGCCGGCTAGGTCGAGCGTCCGGCCGATCGTGTCCTCGACATCGTCGCCCAGGGCGACGAGTGGTTCGAGGGCGTACTGACCGGCGAGCTTGGTGACGAGGCGCCCGCAGTCGGTGAGCTGGCTCAAGAGCGCGGCTCGGACTCGGATGGCGTCCCGGAGGGACAGGGTGACGACGGCCTGAACCGGCGCGTCGTTACGCTGGGTAGTGCTCATGGAGGTGAGTCTCCTTGGGCCATGGCCCGGGGTGTTTCCGCACCGCCGGGCCGCTTTTGTGTTTCGAGCCGCCACACCGTATCACCGTCTCCGGCGATCGCGGAGACGACGGGCTCTCCGGTCAGCGTCCGCTAGCGACGAGCTGTGCCCACCGCCGCGGCCTGCAGGAGGTGCCGGACGCGGCGGCGGGCCGCGCCCTCCTCAGCGTGCCCGACCTCTCGCACGACAACGACGACGACATCGACAGCATCCTCGAGTCGTTCACGGGCGACGAGGCTGCGGCGCAACCGTTTGATGATGATCCCGAGCCCGCGACCTGGGCTTGGGATCCGCCCCCGAGCAAGTCTCGCTGGCGGCTGCCGCTGCCAGGGCGACAGCCGGCGGCGCTCGCCTTCGCGGTGTTCTCTGTCGCCGTCGTTCTCGCGTCCTGGGCACACGATCACCCGCCGGCGCGGCCGACCGCCCACACGCCCGCGACCACCACCGCCGCGGGGTCCGTACCGACCCGCCCCGCTCGCGGTCGGCGCGTCGGACCTCGACCTACGCACCCATCCGGCCGGCGCCATCGCACAGCCGCGCCGGTCCGCGGGAAAAGTGCAGCACGGTCGACGACACCGACACCGACACCGACGCCGCGCGCCGCCCCGACGCCTGCCGCCCCGTCCCGCTACGCAGCGGTGCCTGCGCCCAGCGGGAGTCACTTCACCGACGAGTTCACGCCCTGACGAAAGGCCCTTTGCATATGCCCCGCCGGTTCCGTGCGCAGCTCCCTGAGTTGGACCCCACCGCCGTCCTGCTGCTGATCCTCGCCGCGGCGCTGCTCTGTGGAGGGCAGTCGCTCCACGTCGGTCCAGGCTGGCTCTACATCGACGCGCTTCAGAAGATGGCCGGCTACGCCACCAAGTCATCTGCCTTCAAGGACGCCCAGGACTACCTGGAGAACCTGCGCGACGGTCTCATCCCGCTCGCGATTCCGCTCGGCGCCATCGGCCTGACCGGGGGAGGGGTGGCCTACATGGTGGGCAACATCATGGCCCAGAAGATCCTCGGCGGCGTGATCATCGGCCTCGCCCTCACACTCCTCGGCCCGTCGCTCATCGCCTGACGCGGCGGCACAACGCGCCGCTGGCTACGGGGCTGATCCGGTGAGCACCGTAGACTGCCGCGACCAATGCTGCGCCGATCTCTCACCGGTCTCGCCGTGCTTCTCTCCGCCTTCGGCGTCGGCCTGGTTCACGCACCATCTCCGGCGCTGGCGGCGGTCTGTGCCGACTACCCCAACCAGGCAGCCGCTCAGGGGGCGGGGGACACGCGCGACGCCGATGGCGACGGCATCTACTGCGAGACCCTCCCGTGCCCTTGCTCGACAGCGCCGCCCGTCCGTCCCGCCCCACCCGTCACGCCGGCACCACCGACACCCGCTCCGACGCCGGAGCCGACACCGGCCCCGCTGCCCGAGCCGGTCATGCCGACGCCGGTGCCATCGACCACGACGCCGCCGTCGACCACCACACCGGGACCCGCCGTCGACACGACCAACCCAGCCGGCTGCAAGAAGCCGACGGGCGTCCAGAACGTCACCTTCTCGAAGACGAAGTACCCCAACATCCGCAAGCACTTCTTGAAGGCCTTGCGCAAGGGGTGGCCGCGCACGCTGGTGCTCAACCGCGCGGGCGCCGATCAGCGACGCACCCGCCTCCTTGACAACGTCGCGACCAAGAAAGGGTACGACCGCGACGAGTATCCGCCGGCGCTGGCACGCGGCAAGGGCATCGGTCTCACCAAGGGCATCGATCCCCGCGGCTGGAAGGCCGACGTCGCGCTCGTCCCCTCCTCCGAGAACCGCTCCCACGGGGCGACCATGGGCACCAAGCTGCGTCGCCTTTGCAACGGCGTGAAGTTCCGCTACGTCTTCTACTGACCTCGAAGCGCTCCGTGTCCGCCTGCCTCAGCGGGCGATGACGCCCTCTTGGGCGACGAACGGCGGATCTTCATCGCGCCAGGCCGGATGCGCCCGCGCCCAACCCGCGGCCTGCTGGATCTCCAGTGAGTCGGCGACGACCGACTCGCTGCGGGCGAGTTCACGGACGAGCCCCGGCGCCGCCGACGGGTAGAGCTCTACGGCGGTCCACCAAGCTCTCGCGGGTTCGGTGTCGGAGCGGCGGCGGAGGAACGGCATTAGGCCAAAGATACGAACATACGTTCGCATGGGCAAACTTCGAGCTATCGCGTGCAGTGCGCCGCCGTCCGGGTCGAGCACCGCAGTCTGAGGCGTCTCGCACAGTGCCGGTGCCCTTCGGCAACGGCGATCTTCCGGTACAGCCCTCCGTAGCCGGCGTCGATGA
>DASQPY010000426.1:0-15057 GCA_035643735.1 Actinoallomurus sp.
GGACTGGGGGTCGGGGCTCACGGGCTTAGTCTCTCCACCACCCATTTGTCTGGTTCGTCCGCGTGGGCACGACGGTATCGCAGCCGGTCATGCAGCCGGTTGGGCCGTCCCTGCCAGAACTCCACACTCGTCGGCACCACCCGGTAGCCGCCCCAGAAGTCCGGCAACGGCACCTCATCCGGCCAGCGGCGGGCCAGCTCGTCGTACCGGCGCTCCAGCTCCTCGCGGGTGATCACCGCGGACTGGTGCTCGCTCGCCCACGCCCCGAGCTGTGAACCGCGCGGCCGGGTGCGGAAGTAGGCCGCGGACTCCTCGCGGCTCAAATGCTCCGCGGTGCCCTCGATGATCACTTGCCGGCGTAGCGGGTGCCAGGGGAAAAGGAGCGACACCCGGGGGTTCTCCGCGATGGCCCGCGCCTTGCGCGATCCGTGGTTCGTGAAGAAGCGAAAATCTTCTGGACCGTACCCCTTGAGCAACACCGTTCGGAGGGTGGGCGTACCGTCTGCGGTGACCGTGGCAAGGATCATGGCGTTGGGCTCGGGCAACTCCGCTCCCACCGCATCCGCGAACCAGCTGTCGAACTGGCTCAGCGGGTCGGGGGCGAGGTCGCGCTCGTCCAGCCGGGCATCCTTGTAGGACCTCCGGAGGCTTGCGGGATCAGTTTGCTCCACGACAGGACATCCTCTCGTGTCCCCCTGGGGAGAGCGCGGCAGGGTTCCCGCATAGAGTTGCTGGAAACGAAAAAATTGCGCATATCACACCCCCAGGGGTACAGACCACCGTGCAAGAAGAGGTTCAATTATCAGTCGGGTCTGTACACCACAGGGGACGAAAGGCAGGACAGAACATGTCCGACTTCAAACCCGGCCTCGAGGGCGTCGTCGCCTTCGAGACTGAGATCGCGGAACCGGATAAGGAGGGCGGCGCTCTCCGATACCGGGGAGTCGACATCGAAGATCTCGTTGGCCACGTCTCCTTCGGTGACGCCTGGGGCCTGCTGGTCGACAACAGCTTCGACCCCGGACTCGCACCGGCCGAACCCCACATCCTCCCGGTGCACTCTGGCGACGTGCGCGTCGACGTCCAGAGTGCTCTCCCCATCATCGCACCCTCCTACGGCATGCGCCCGCTGCTCGACATCAGCGACGAGCAGGCACGCGAGGACCTGGCCCGCTCGTCGGTCACCGCACTGTCCTTCGTCGCGCAGAGCGCTCGCGGTCTCGGCCTGCCGATGGTCCCTCAGGAGCGCATCAACGAGGCCCGCACGATCACCGAGCGGTTCATGATCCGCTGGCGCGGCGAGCCGGACCCCAAGCACATCACGGCGATCGACGCCTACTGGGTCTCGGCCGCCGAGCACGGCATGAACGCCTCCACGTTCACCGCCCGTGTCATCGCCTCCACCGGCGCCGACGTCGCGGCCGCGATGTCGGGCGCGATCGGCGCCATGTCCGGTCCGCTGCACGGCGGTGCTCCGGCACGCGTGCTGCCGATGATCGAGAAGGTCGAGCAGCTCGGTGACGCCCGCAAGGTCGTGACCGACATCCTCGACCACCACGAGCGGCTCATGGGCTTCGGCCACCGTGTCTACCGTGCCGAGGACCCCCGCGCTCGCGTGCTGCGACGCACCGCCAAGGAGCTGGGTGCCACCCGCTACGAGGCGGCCAAGGCCCTGGAGGACGCGGCACTGGCCGAGCTGCGCGAGCGCCGCCCGGACCGCCCGATCGAGACGAACGTGGAGTTCTGGGCAGCGGTCATCCTCGACTTCGCCGAGGTACCGCCGCACATGATGCCGGCCATGTTCACGTGCGCACGCACGGCGGGCTGGGCCGCGCACATTCTCGAGCAGAAGCGCACCGGCCGGCTCGTACGGCCCAGCGCGCACTACATCGGCCCGGCCCCCCGCCCGGTCTCTGAGGTGGACGGCTCGGCCGAGCTCACGAACAAGCTCTGAGCCGACCCGCCCAAGGGGACACGACGGCCCGCGATGCCACGGCATCAGCGGGCCGTACGCGTCTCCTGGGGCAGGGGGGCGAAGATGGGATCCATGTACACCGGCCCACGAGACGAAGACGCCGACGACACGCCGCTGCGGGAGGAGCGTGCCCGCGAGGAGCGCGCCGCGCGCCGCAACCGGGCCTCCTGGGCGATCGTGGCCTGGGTGATGGCCGGCGCGCTCGCGCTGCTGTCCTACGACTCCGGCGGCGCCGCGCTCGACGCGCGCCGGGCGGGCAGGCCGTGGCTGTACCCGGCGGCCGTCTCGGCGATCTGCCTGCTGGTACTCGTGCTGCTCGCATGCCGGGCGCTGTGGCGGCGCGGTCGACGTCAAGACCGGGTCTCACATCGCGGACCTGGCTGAGAACCGCGGCGCGGCTTTATTAGGCTTCGTTGAGTGACCGACATCGTGATCCCGGAAAGCCTCAAGCCCGCCGACGGCCGATTCGGCTCTGGTCCGTCCAAGGTCCGCCCCGAGCAGCTGAATGCCCTGGCCGCGACCGGCGCCACCTACATGGGCACCTCGCACCGGCAGCGGCCGGTCAAGTCCATCGTCGGGCGGGTACGCGAGGGCCTGTCCGAGCTGTTCTCTCTGCCCGAGGGCTATGAGGTCGTCCTGGGCAACGGCGGCACGACCGCGTTCTGGGACGCCGCGGCGTTCGGCCTGGTGCGGGACAGATCGCAGCACCTGGTGTTCGGAGAGTTCTCCTCCAAGTTCGCCAAGGTCGCGGCGAAGGCCCCCTGGCTGTCGGACCCGTCGGTGATCGAGACCGAGCCGGGTACGCACCCGCGAGCGGTGGCCGAGGAGGGCGTGGACGCCTACGCCTTCACCCACAACGAGACCTCGACCGGCGTCGCGATGCCGATCGAACGGCCGCCGGGAACGGACGGCCTGGTGCTCGTGGACGCCACCAGCGGCGCCGCCGGCCTGCCGGTCGACGTGGCCGAGACCGACGTGTACTACTTCGCGCCGCAGAAGGGCTTCGCCTCCGACGGCGGGCTCTGGCTGGCGCTGGTCTCGCCGGCCGGGCTGGCCCGGATCGAGGAGATCGCCGGGTCCGGCCGCTACGTGCCGGACTTCTACGACCTGAAGGTCGCCCTCGACAACTCGCGCAAGGACCAGACGTACAACACGCCGTCCGTCGCGACGCTGCTGCTCATGGCCCACCAGATCGACTGGTTCCTCGCCCAGGGCGGGCTGACCTGGGCGACCGGCCGCTGCGCCGACTCGGCCCAGCGGCTCTACACCTGGGCCGACAAGACGTCCTACACGATGCCGTTCGTGACCGACCCGGCACACCGCTCCCACGTCGTCGGCACGATCGACTTCGAGGGCGTTGACGCCGCCGAGGTCGCCAAGGTCCTGCGCGCCAACGGCATCGTCGACACCGAGCCGTACCGCAAGCTGGGTCGCAACCAGCTGCGCATCGCGATGTACCCGGCGGTCGACCCGGCCGACGTCGAGGCGCTCACCGCCTGCGTCGACCACGTCGTCGAGAAGCTCTGATCACAGCTCGGGGGGTGGCGCGGCGCTGTGCCCGGCGTCGGGCGGCCCCCACGGGAGGCCGTGACGCTCGCATTCGCGGCGCAGCTCGGTGAGGTCGGGCGGGAACGACACACGTCGCAGCACCCGCCCGGCCGGACTCCACACCACCAGCCTGGGCGCCTCGGCCTCGTCGATGCCGACCCCGCCCAGCGCCTGCCGGGTGACGCTCCACTCGGTGCGCCCGAGCCGCGTCACCGACGAGATGCCGGACGCCGAGACGCGCAGCTGCGGACGGTTGCGGTCATACAGCCACGCTCCCGCGAGACCGAGCGCCAGGCCGGACGGCGCCGCCCACGACAGCGCGGTCCAGAAGCCGCCGAGGTCCACGCGCAGCCACAGCGAGCCGAGCACCGCGACCAGCTCGCACAGCGTCGCGGTCACCGCGTAGGCGAGCGCGCGCGTGCGCGGCGGCACGTCGAGCTGGGCCGCGGGCAACGCCTTCGGCTTTTCCGGCGAGGGCCCGGTGACCGCCTCGACGTGCGTCATCGAGCCGTAGAAGGTGGCGTTGACGTACGCGTCGTACTCCGCGTCGGTGATCGGGAGCTGGACGCGCCGCGCGGCGTCACGCAGGTCGGTACGCGAGATGCGCAGCATCGACAGGGGCGCGGCGAGGAACTCGTCACCCTCGTCGTCGTACATGCGCAGCCACGCGTGGCCGTCGACGGTGAGCAGCTCCATCCCGCCGATGCGGTCGCGCGGCATCCGCAGGATGACGTCGCCCGCACCGTCGGCCCAGCCGATCCCGTCGTCGTCGACCACCAGCCGCCCGCCGGGGACGCGGGAGAAGATCTCCGGCAGGCCGGCCAGGCCGTACTCCGACGGGCGTACGGTGCCCTGGTCGGGCGTGATGACGTGGTAACCGCGCTCGTCCAGCGCGTGAGTGAGCTGGAACGCGTCAAGGCCACGTGCGGGCAGCCGGGCGATGATTTCCAGGCGATGGCCGAACACCGTGACGACCGTCTGGTCGGCGACCGGCCCGCCCGTCACCGGATCGATGGCCGTGCCCGGGCCGACGACCGCGGCGGCGACGGCGTCCGCACGCACGCGCCACTCACCGACCGTCGCATGCCGTACGCGGAGCTCCGATGGCGTGATGTTCCAAGTCAGCGGCGCGCCCGCCAGCCGGCGACGGCGGGCGGCGATCAGTGCCACCCCGCCGGCGAGCGCCCACAGCCCGCCCATCAGCCGGTTGCCGAACTCCATACCGCCCCCCAGCGCGATCCGGACCACCATGGTCAGCGAGAGCAGCGTCACGAGGAAGCCGAGCATGGTCGTACGCCGCCAGGCGTTCGCCGTCGTGCTCAGGCGCCCGGCGTCGGTGCGCCCGCCGGTCCGCGGCTCGTGCACGATCGCGAGGAGGGCCGCCTCCTGGTCGCGCAGGCGCTGCTCGGCCCGGCGGCCGAGCGCACGGGGAGCGTCGTCCTCCGGAGGGAGGCTCTCGTCCTCGAAGACCGAACGGTCACCGTCGATCACATGCGTGGTGATGCCGAGCCGGCGGGCCGTGACGTAGAAGCTCAGCGGGTCGAAGCCCATGTCCGCGAGCGATCCGGCCACGGTGACGCCGAAGCGGTGGAAGATCGTGAGCATGCCGTCTTCGGCGGTCAGCGCGAACTCCTCCACGCGGTCCAGCGCGTACGCCTCCAGGACCGAGCCGTCGGCGGCGAGGCGCTCCAGTCCCTTCGCCGACAGCCGCCACCTTCCCGGCCGCGTCTCACGCAGGCCCAGCAGCCACGGCACCACGTTGCACGCGACCACGGCGGCCAGCCACACCCCCGCCGGCCGGATCGGCAGCAACGCGACGACCAGCGACACAAGGGCGAAGGGCCCGGCCGCCACCGGACGCAGCCGGCGCGCCGGAGCGCGGAGGCCGATCAGCTCAAGGTTCACGAGAACAGATCGTGACATGTCGGCGCCCATCCCGTCATGACCCTCGTCTGCGAGCGAACAAGACGGCGATCAGAACGATCACTCCCGCGACCACCACCACCGCGGTCGCGGATGTCTTCTTCGAACCGCTGGTGGAACCCCCTGCGTGCCCCTTTCCGGACAGGTCGGAGGGGGTCCTGGACGTGGGCTTCGGCGGGAGTGCGCTGGCCGGAACCGGCACTTTCCACAGAGCCTGCCCGGTCCCTTCGGAGCTGACCAGCAGCGACCGGCCGTCGGCGGTGAAGGTGATGCCCTCGCCCTGTTTCTGGCTCGGGATCGAGACGTCCGTCAGCTTCTTGCCGGGCGCCTTGTAGATCTCGGCGTCCCAGTAGCCGCGGATCACGAACGTCCGGCCGTCGGGCGAGAACGCCCCGTCGGTCGCGTAGAACGGGGCGCCGCCGACCTTGTGCATGACGTTGAAGCCGCCCGTGCGCAGCTTCTTCGGCCCTTCGTACAGCGAGTCGCCGAACGCCTTGCTCGCGATGTAGAGCCGCCCGGTGCGCGGATCGATCATCATCGTCTCCGCGTTGCGCGGCCCGTCGGCGTACTTGATCCGGTACGCGGTCGCGCGCAGTGTCTGGCTGCGCAGTACCGACGGCTCGGGAATCCGGTAGACGGTGACGTACGGCCAGGCCCCGTCCAGGTTGTCGCCGATGTCGCCGACGTAGATGCCATTCGGGCCGAGCGCCATCGCCTCCCAGTCGCGGTTGTTCGCCCCGGCGAGCGTCAGCGTCGCCCGCGTGCGGCAGTCGGGTCCGAGGGCGTACACCTGGGCACGGCCGCCGGAGTCGTTGAAGGTGTAGACGATGCCGGGATGGCGCCGGCTCGCGGCCAGGCCGCTCGACTCACCGATCCGCGGGTCCTTGATCGTGCAGACCTTCTTCGGACCGTCATCGGCCGTCGCGGCCGTGGCGGAAGCGCCCGGGATCGCGGCCACGGCGAGCGCCGCGAAGGCGGCGAGGAACAGGCTGATGAGCGGCATGCTCGGAATACTCACCGCTCGCCGGGGACGCGAAGCGTGGCGCGGGCGACTCAATGGAGAATCGTGCCGACGATCACGGCGGACACGAGGACCGCCAAGACGGCCGGCAGCAACCATCGTGGAGCACGGTTCACGCGACGAGCCTATGCGGTCGGCGAATGCGGCGAACCGCGGGAGCGATCCGAGCGTCTTATGGGAGCAGCAGGGGGCCCAGGCCCTGAAGGGGGATGCGATCCATGTGCGGACTGTTCGGGCTTATGCGCGCTTCGGGGGCGCGGCATCCGGAATGGGCCTCGGACGCCTTCGTGGCGCTCGGCATGCTCGCCGAGGAGCGCGGCGCGGACTCGGCCGGGGTGGCGCTGTTCGGCCGGCCGGGAGCGATGAACGTCGTGACGCCGACGATCCAGGGCGACGTCACCGACGGCGGCTGCCGGGTGGTCAAGGGCCGCGGCCGGTTCACCGCGGTGTGGCGGTCCGATCTCCTGGCCGACCTGGACCGGGCGCCGGTGGCACTCGGCCACACGCGCTGGGCCACGCAGGGCTCACCGGACCCGCTCGTGAACGCCGGTCCGCTGCTGGTCGGCTCGCTCGCCGGCACGCACAACGGCGACGTCGAGGCGGCCGATCTTCAGGCCCGGTTCGCCCTGCCGTCCGCCGTGGGAGGGACCGACAGTGAGGTGATCTACCAGGCGCTGGCGGCCGGACACCGGCCGGTGGAGGTCCTGAGCGCCCTGCACGGCCGTACCGCGCTCGCCTGGGTCGACCGGGCCGATCCGGCCCGTCTGCACCTGGCACGGGCCGCGCTGAGCCCGCTCTGCGTGGCCATGGACGGCGAGCGCAACATCTACTGGGCCTCCAACCCGGCCTGGTTCCGCACCCTGGAGCGCCGCACGCGTGTGCGCTTCCAGTCCGCGGTCCTGATCCGCGAGGGCACGTATCTCACGATCGAGGACGGCGTCATGCGCAGCGCCCGCTTCGTCCCGACCGCGCGGCCGGGTGATCTGCGGATGCCCGACAGGGTGTGGCTGGGCTTCGACGCCGCCGACCGCGAACGCGACTTCGCCCAGCGCCGCCACCGCGTCAGCGCGGTCTGCGCCGCCTGAACACGGGACCCCGCGGCCGGTACGAGGGCATCGGCCGCGGGGCCGCCCTCCCTTTGGGGGACGGCCCCCCACGAATCACGGTGTGCCGCCATTTGCGGCACGATGTCTCCCGTGACCAAGGCGCAGGACGCGGCCGGGCTGCGTGAGCTGGAGGCGGTGCTCGAAAGGATCACCTACGCCAACGAGGAGACCGGCTACACCATCGCGCGTGTCGCGACGGACCGGACCGGCCCGGACCTGCTGACCGTGGTGGGGCCGCTGCTCGGCGCCCAGATCGGCGAGAGCCTGCGGCTGACCGGGCTGTGGACCACCCATCCGAAGTACGGCCGCCAGTTCGAGGTGCGCTCCTACACGACCGTGCTGCCGGCGACCGTCCAGGGCATCCGGCGGTACCTGGGGTCGGGGCTGATCAAGGGGATCGGCCCGGTCATGGCCGACCGGATGGTCGGCCACTTCGGCACGGACATCCTGCGGGTGATCGAGGAGGAGCCCGCGCGGCTGGTCGAGGTGTACGGACTGGGCCCCAAGCGCTCGAAGCGGATCGGCGACGCGTGGGAGGAACAGAAGGCCATCAAGGAGGTCATGGTCTTTCTGCAGGGCCATGACGTGTCGACCTCGCTCGCCGTGCGGATCTACAAGAAGTACGGCGACGAGTCGATCGCGGTCGTGCGCAGGGAGCCGTACCGCCTGGCCGCGGACGTCTGGGGCATCGGGTTCAGGACCGCCGACACCATCGCCCGCGCCATCGGCGTCCCGCACGACAGCCCCGAGCGGATCAAGGCCGGGCTCCAGTACACCCTCTCGCAGGCGGCCGACAACGGGCACTGCTACCTTCCCGAGCCCAACCTGGTCACCGAGGCCACGAAGATCCTCGAGGTGCCGCGCGAGCTCGTCGGCCCGTGCCTGACCGACGCGGTCGCCGCCGAGGAGATCGTGCGCGAGCGCGTGCCCACGGCCGGCGGCGAGGTCCCCGCGGTGTACCTGCTGCCTTTCCACCGCGCCGAACGCTCTCTCGCCGGCGGGCTCCTGGACCTGCTGCACGCGAAGGAGGACCGCCTGCCCGGCTTCCGCGACGTCGACTGGGACAAGGCCCTGGCCTGGCTGCGCGGGCGTACCGGCACCGAGCTCGCCCCGGAACAGGAGGAGGCGGTGCGCCTCGCGCTGACCTCCCGGGTCGCCGTGCTCACCGGAGGCCCCGGCTGCGGCAAGAGCTTCACCGTCCGGTCCGTCGTCGAACTGGCGGCCGCCAAGAAGGCGAAGGTCGTCCTGGTCGCCCCCACCGGCCGGGCGGCCAAGCGGCTGGCCGAGCTGACCGGGCACGAGGCCGCGACCGTGCACCGGCTGCTGCAACTCCAGCCGGGCGGCGATGCCACCTACGACCGCGACAACCCGCTCGACGCCGACCTGGTCGTGGTCGACGAGACGTCGATGGTCGATGTGATCCTGGCCAACAAGCTGGTCAAGGCCCTCTCACGCGGCGCGCACCTGCTCCTGGTCGGCGACGTCGACCAGCTCCCCTCGGTCGGCGCCGGCGAGGTGCTGCGCGACCTGCTCGCCGCCGACGCGATCCCCCGCGTACGCCTCACCAAGATCTTCCGGCAGGCCCAGGAGTCCGGAATCGTGGTCAACGCGCACCGCATCAACGCCGGGCAGTCCCCGCACGTCCAGGGGTTTGCCGACTTCTTCCTGTTCCCCTGCGAGGACACCGAGCCCACCGCCGAGTTGACCATCGACATCGTGGCCCGCCGCATCCCGCGCCGCTTCGGCCTCGATCCGCGCCGTGACGTCCAGGTGCTGACCCCGATGCACCGCGGGCCGGCCGGCGCGGGCAACCTCAACACCCTGCTGCAGGAGGCCCTCACCCCGCACCGCGACGACCGGGCCGAACGCCGCTACGGCGGCCGGGTCTTCCGCGTCGGGGACAAGGTCACCCAGCTGCGCAACAACTACGACAAGGGCGCCGCCGGCATCTTCAACGGCACGGTGGGGGTCGTCACCGGCCTTTCGCTGGAGGAACAGACACTGACCGTGCGCACCGACGAGGACGAGAACGTCGACTACGACTTCGCCGAGCTGGACGAGCTGGCCCACGCGTACGCCGTCACGATCCATCGTTCCCAGGGCAGTGAGTACCCGGCCGTGGTCATCCCGCTGACCACGAGTTCGTGGATGATGTTGCAGCGCAACCTGCTCTACACCGCGGTCACCCGCGCCAAGAGGCTCGTCGTCCTGGCCGGCTCCCGCCGCGCGCTGGCGGCGGCCGTCCGCACCGCGGGGGCGGGGCGCCGCCACACGTCGCTGACCCATCGCCTCCAGGTCCCCGCTCCTCTGTAGGGAGGAAGGATGGTAGGACGTTTGCAAGATACATGACGCTTCATCGTCGTATGCGAGCATTAGCGGCATCTGACGGTGTTCGAGCGCCCCAGATGCCATCCCTTCCCTGCCGGCGAACGCGACCGTCGACGTGCACGCGTGGCCCGTCGATCCTGGTCGCCGATGCCGGCGCCGGACGGCCGAGTGGTGCGCGGTCCAGTCCGGCGATCATGAGCGCGCCGTCGTCCCCAGCAAAAGGAGAGGGCCGAGGTCGTAAGCATCGCTAACGAGCTGGCGGAATGACAACGCCTCCTATATCGTTAGCAAGAGTAATGACTTCAGCTAATGAACATGCAAACGTCACAGACCAGAAGCCGTGCGGGCCTGGCGGCGGCGCTGCGCGTCTCGATCTCACGACTCTCGCGCCGCATGCGCGCGGAGGGCGGTCATTCCTTGAGCGCCACGCAGATCGCCGCCCTCGGCGCGGTGGCCCGGCACGAGGCGCTCACTCCTGGCGAGCTCGCCGAGCACGAAAAAGTACAGCCGCCCTCGATGACGAGGGTGATCGCACAGTTGGAGGACAAGGGCCTGCTGACCCGGAGTCCGCATCCGACCGACCGGCGCCAGGTGATTCTCAGCCTGACCGCGGCGGGCGACAAGCTCTTCAAGGAGGAGCGGCGTCGCAAGGAGGCCTGGCTGGCGCAGAGACTCGGGGAGCTGACCTCGGAGGAGAGGGCGATCCTGCGGCAGGCGGCGCCGATCTTGGAGCGGCTCAGCAGGGGGTGAGCCTGTTCCGGTCGTTGCGTAACCGCAACTACCGGCTGTTCGCCACCGGGCAGGTCGTCTCCAACAGCGGCACCTGGATGCAGCGGGTGGCCCAGGACTGGTTGATCCTGAACCTCACCCACGGCAGCGGCACCGCGCTCGGCATCACCACCGGCCTGCAGTTCCTGCCCCTGCTGCTCTTCGGGCTGTACGGCGGCGTGCTCGCCGACCGGTTCCCCAAGCGCCGGATCCTCATGATCACCCAGGCCGTGATGGGAGTGCTCGCGCTCCTCCTGGGCGTTCTCGCCCTCACCGGCACGGCGCAGGTGTGGCACGTGTACGCGCTGGCGTTCGGGCTGGGCGTCGCGACGGTCGTGGACAACCCGACCCGGCAGACGTTCGCCGTCGAGATGGTGGGACCGAACGACCTGTCCAACGCCATCGCGCTCAACAGCGCGATCTTCAACACGGCCCGCATCGTCGGCCCCGCCATCGCCGGCGTACTGATCGCCGCGATCGGCACCGGCCCGGTCTTCATCGTCAACGCCGCCTCGTTCGGCGCGGTGATGCTCGGCCTTTACCTCATGCGCGAGGACGAGCTCTACATCCGGGAGCCCGTGCCGAGGGCGAAGGGCCAGCTCCGTGAGGGGCTGCGCTACGTACGCGAGCGCCGCGACCTCGTCATGCTGCTGATCATCGTCTTCTTCGTCGCCGCGTTCGGCATGAACTTCCAGATGACGACCGCGCTGATGAGCCGGGAGGTATTCCACAGCGGAGCCTCCTCGTTCGGCCTCGCCTCGACCATGCTCGCGGTCGGCGCCGTGTCCGGCTCGCTGCTCGCCGCGCGCCGCAAGCGCCCACGGATGCGGCTGATGCTCATCGCCGCGGCGTTCTTCGGCGTGCTGGAGATCGTCAGCGGCGTGATGCCCAACTACGGCCTGTTCCTCGTCATGCTCGTCCCCACGGGCGTCGCGCTACTGACGTTCAACACGACCGCGAACGCCGTCATGCAGCTCAGCGTGCCGGCCTGGATGCGCGGCCGGGTGATGGGCCTGTACATGCTGGTCTTCGCCGGCAGCTCACCGATCGGCGCACCGCTTCTCGGCTGGCTCGCCGAGGTCTTCGGGCCGCGCTCGGGCCTGGTCATCGGCGGGATCGTCTCGCTCGCCGCCGTCACGGGCGTCGTCGCGGTCATGGCTCCCCGGCCGGCGCTGGAGGCCCTGCGGCTGCGGCCCCGCATGGCCGAGGGGCTCGGCGACGCGGAGTGAGACCCTGGCGGGGTGAGACTCTTCGTCGCCCTCATCCCGCCGGCGAACACCCTCGATGAGATCGAGGCGGCCTTCGCCCCCTGCCGCGACGGACGGCCGGAGCTGCGCTGGACCCGCCGGGAGTCCTGGCACGTGACGCTCGCCTTCTACGGCGAGGTCGGCGACCGCACCGTCCCGCGGCTGCTGCCCCGCCTCGAACGCGCCGCCGGCCGTCATCCGAGGCGCGAGCTCGCGTTCGCCGGGGCGGGAGCCTTCCCCCGGGCACGGGCCGCTCGCACACTCTGGACCGGCATCCACACCGACCTGAGGGGCCTCGCGGACTCCTGTCTTGCGGCCGGGCGGCGCGAGCGGATCGACACGGGACCTAGCCTGCGTTTCCACCCTCATCTCACGGTCGCGCGCAGCCGTTCACCGCTCGATCTGCGGCCGATCGTCGAGGCGCTGAGGACCTATGAGGGAACGCCGTGGACGGCCGCCGAGATCCACCTCATCCAGAGTCACCTGGGCGCCGAGGTGCGGTACGAGACCCTGCACCGCTGGCCGCTAGGGAGCCCACGGTGAGCCGGTGATCCGCTCGTAGACGTCCGCGTACCGGGCGTGCAGGGCCGACACCACGTCGTCGGGGATCGGCGGGCCCGGAGGCGTACGGTCCCAGTCGGTGACCGAGTTCGACCAGTTGCGCAGGAACTGCTTGTCGAGCGAGTGCTGGGGACCACCCGGCTTCCACTCGTCGGCCGGCCAGAACCGCGAGGAGTCCGGCGTCAGCACCTCATCGGCGAGGACGGCAGTGCCATCCGGCGCGCGCCCGAACTCCAGCTTGGTGTCGGCGATGATGATGCCGCGTTCGAGGGCCAGTGCCGCGCCTCGGCGGTAGACCTCCAGGGTCAGGTCGCGAAGCCGTCCGGCGGTCTCGGCGCCGATCTCGCGGGAGACGTCGTCGAACGTGATGAACTCGTCGTGGCCGACCGTCGCCTTGTTGGTCGGCGTGAAGATGGGCTCGGGCAGCCGCGAACCCTCGACCAGTCCCGGCGGGAGCGGCACCCCCGAGACCGTGCCCTGCTTCTCGTACTCCACCAGTCCGAGACCGGCCAGGTAGCCGCGGGCGATGAACTCCACCGGGTACATCTCCAGCCGCCGGCACCGGATCGCCCGCCCGGCCCACTCGGCGGGGACGTCCTCGGAGATCACGTGGTTCGGTGCGACCTCGGCGAGCTGCTCGAACCACCACAGCGACAGCTGGGTGAGGATCGCGCCCTTGTCGGGGATCGGCGTCGGCAGGACCACGTCGTACACGCTCACGCGGTCCGACGTCACCAGGATCAGGTCGTCGCCATCGGCGTAGACGTCCCGGATCTTGCCGGAATGCACCAACTCCATGTACCCCTCCGCACCTCGGTCGATCCCGTATCCGCAACGTACCGGTCAGGCGTACGGACGGTGTCCGCGACCCCCGCCGGGAGGGCGACCAGGTAGGGCTGACCCCAGGTCCGATCGGCGGGCTGGCCCCGTGGGCACGCCGGGCACGGGCCACGAGGCTGACGGCATGCGAATCACGAGCTACACGGCTGCGGCCATCGCGCTGGCGATCTCCGCGTCGGCCCTCACGCCGCATGCCGCCTCGGCGGCCTCGGCCGCTCCGGTCCGGTGGGGCAAGTGCACCGGGACCGGCCTTGACCCACGACAGGAGTGCGCCGCGCTGCGGGTACCGCTGAGCTACGGCGACCCGGGCGGGCGGCAGATCACGCTGGAGATCTCCCGTATCCGCAGCTCGCAGCCGCGCACGCGCCGAGGCGTACTGCTGCTGATCCCCGGCGGTCCGGGCGGATCCGGCATCGCCGAACCCTCCGCCGTCGCGGCCAAGCTGCCCGCCGCGGTGCGCGACGCGTACGACCTGGTCGGCTTCGATCCGCGCGGTGTGGGCCAGAGCAGCCCGGTCGGCTGCGATCTGGAACACCGGGACCTGGCGCCCGCGAACCAGCGCCCGTGGCCCGCGCCGGACGGCGACATCTCCGGAAACGTCGCGACCGCACGCCGGATCGCGGCAGCCTGCCTGCGGGGCGGCGACGACGTCTTCCGCAGCCTCAGCACCCGGAACGAGGCGCGGGACATCGACCGCATCCGGCGGGCGCTGGGCGAGCGGAGGCTGTCGGCCTGGGGCGTGTCGTACGGGACGTACGCCGGGGCGGTGTACGCGACGATGTTCCCCGGACGCACCGACCGGATCGTCCTGGACAGCAGCGGCGACCCGGACCCGACGCGCGTGGCGCGGGGCTGGCTGGCCAACACCTCGATCGCCGTCGAGGACCGCTTCCCGGACTTCGCCGCGTGGGCCTCGGCGCCGGGCAATCCGTACCGCCTCGCCGAGACCCCCGGCGGGGTGCGGAACGCGTTCATCGACCTCGCCGCCCGGCTGGACCGCGCCCCGGTCCCGTGGCCCGGCGCCAACCCTCCCGAGCTGAACGGCAACGTGCTGCGGGAGACACTTCAGGAGAGCCTGTACTCCGACGACCGCTTCCCCGCCCTGGCCACGCTCATCCTGGCCGGGCGCGGAGAGAGGCCGCTGCCGCCGCCCGCCACGCCGCCCGACGAGGTGCTGCAGAACGTCGCCGCCGTGGCCATCGGCACCATCTGCGACGACGTGGCCTGGCCGCGCTCGATCCCGGCCATCGCGCGTGACGTGGCCGCCGACCGGAGGCGTCACCCCCTCACCGCCGGGATGCCGGTCAACATCGGGCCATGCTCCTTCTGGCCGGCGCCGAGCGAGCCGGCCGTACGGATCACGCCGCACGGACCCTCGAACGTGCTGATGACGCAGAACCTGCGTGACCCGTCCACGCCGTACGGAGGCGCGCTGAAGATGCGCCAGGCCTTCGGAAACCGCGCCCGCATGGTGTCGGTGGACTCCGGCGGCCACGAGGTGTACCTGGCACACGGCAACGCCTGCGGCGACCGGCTGGTGACCGACTTCCTGGTCACCGGGCACCGCCCGGCCCGTGACGCCTTCTGCCCGGCCGGGACCGCCTGATGTCTGGTTCCCCGCTCCGCACCACGGCGGAGCGGGGACGGTCAGCTCACCCCGAGGATGGACTTGATCGGGATGATGGCGTAGTAGGCCACGAACAACGCCGCCACCAGCCACAGCAGCGGATGCACCTCGCG
>DASQPY010000427.1:0-9347 GCA_035643735.1 Actinoallomurus sp.
GCCGTCGTCGCCGCCACCCATACGGGAGAGCCCCCAGCCGCCGAGCGCCACCAGGACCAGGACGCCGACCACGATCGCCGCGAGTACGGGCCTGCTGATCGCGCCGCCACCGCCCCCGCCTCCGGCCGCATGGCGTACGGGGGCCGGACGAGGCGACCGCGGGGGACCGGGCGTGCGCTGGGTGCGGGACGTCCCCGCATCGGGCACGGTGCGGGAGAGCGGGTCGACCGGCGAGGTCGACGTGCTCGAGTGCGGCGGGTTGTCCGGCCGGGACACCACCGAGGGAGTAGCGCCCCCCAGCGGCACGAACGGCAGCGGAGACCGCGGCACCTTGCTCAGAGCACCGACGAACGCCGCCGGAGCGCTCAGCGGCTCCTGAGCGTCTCGTACCGGGATGTGCAGCGACCGGCAGGTGATCTCATCAAGATTCTGGGGCATGCCGCGCCGCAACTGTCCCGGGGGGACCGGCCTGCCGTCGGGCCCGGACGGCGCGACCGGCAGCTGAGTGCCTTCGAGACCGCACCAGTGGCCCGTGAGGGCGGCGTACAGCAGCTGACCGAGCCCTTGGGTGTCCTCCGCCGCCGGAGCCTCCGAGGTGGAACCGGCGAGTACGGCCTCGACGCCCAGGCCGGTGACCTTGACCGTGCCGCCGCTGGTCCACACAAGGTTGTGCGGCGTGAGGCACAGGTGGGCCTGGCCGGAGGCGTGTGCGGACGCGAGCGCCTCGGCGGCCTCGAGCAGGAACGCGGCCGCCCGGCCGGGCTCCATCGGGCCTTCGATGAGGAGATCTTCGAGCGTCTCGCCGGTGACCCACTCGCTCACGACGTAGGCCTGTTCGCCGCTGTCGTCGGCGTCGAAGACCTGGGTGAGGCGGGGATCAGTGAGCCGGCTGGCGGCGCGGGCCGCGGTCACCACGTCGTGGACCCGGGGAAAGCCCGGGGCGAAGGTGAGCACGGCGACAGGACGGGCGAGGATCTCGTCCGTCGCTTTCCAGAATGTGGAACCGCCCGCTTCGCTGACGCGGTCGTCCAAGCGATAACGACCGGCAAGGCGGGTCCCGGGTTCGATGACGGAC
Organism: Actinoallomurus sp.; assembly: GCA_035643735.1. Lineage (GTDB taxonomy): Bacteria > Actinomycetota > Actinomycetes > Streptosporangiales > Streptosporangiaceae > Actinoallomurus. The sequence goes on from DASQPY010000427.1 coordinate 1,076, forward strand.
GTGCTCAACGCGGCGTCCGGCGCAGGTAATCGCGTCCCATATGTGCCGTGGCTCCCTTACGCCTTCGACCCTCCCTCGATGCCTCGTGGGCGGTGTTATGAGCGAACCCGCCCGTTGGTAGGACGCTCGAGGAGCGTCTCTGGGTTACTACCCGTAGACGGTTGCGCTCTCCCACCATACGGGCACCCTCTCCTAACTCGAGACACGTCCGGGCAACCTGCGCATCACGGTTCCAGTGAGTGTCTCCACCTCGGAAATCCTCAGTCTGCGCGCAACCAGCACATACAGCACAGCGGCCCCCGCGCCTCCGACTGCCAGTGCCACCACGGAAGTGATCAGCTGATAATAGAAAAGTTTCACGAAGAGTTCGTGCACCCCGAGCGCGAAGACGAACGCCGGAACGGTGGCGACCGCGATCTTGATGTGAGTGCGCAGCATCCGCCGTGCTTCGAGCCCGGCCAGGCGGCGGCGCAGGATGAGCGCGGCGACCATGCAGCCGACCACCCACGAGATGCCGAGCGCGATCGCGATGCCCTCGACGACCATGTCGGTGGGCAGAATGGCGTAGCCGATGAGGCCGAGCGTGATGCTGATCGCGATGTTGCCGATCGCGATCAACGCGGGCGTCCGCGTGTCGGCCAGGGAGTAGAAGACCCGCAGCAGCAGCTGGAAGATCGCGAACGGCACCAGCGACAGCGCGAAGGCCTGCACCACGTTGGCGATCATCAGGCCGTCCGCCACGCCGGTGGAGCCGTGCGCGAAGAATGCCGTGACGAGTTCCGGGCTGAGAGCGAACAGCAGCGCCGCGGACGGGACGATGATCACCGACGACAGGTTGAGGCCGGAGGTCAGGTCATCGCGCACCAGGTCGAAGCGTTCTTCGGAGGCGTGCCGGCTCATCCGCGGCAGCAGCGCCGTCATCACCGACACGCCGACGATCGCGTACGGGAGCTGGAACAGCAGGTAGGCGTTGTTCCAGGGGGTGAGCCCGACGCCGTACCCGAGGTGCTCCTTCTCGCCGCGCACGCCGGCGCGTACCGCGATGTTGGTGTTCACCACGAAGCCGACCTGCATGATCGCGACGTACAGCAGCGTCCACAGCGCCATGCCTCCGACCGGCGCGAGCTCCTCGCGGCGGAAGTCGAAGCGGGGACGGAACCTGAAGCCGACCTTGCGCAGCGAGGGCCACATCGCGATCGTCTGCACGACGATGCCGAGGGTCGTGCCGCCGGCCAGCAGCGTGATGTCGCTGTTCGTGATGCTCGACGGCGTGACGCCGGGCCCGGCGACGATCAGGAACGCGCCGCCGACGACGATGACGACAATGCTGTTCAGCACCGGCGTCCACATCGGCGCGGCGAAGCTTCCGCGGGCGTTCAGCGAGGCACCGGCCAGCGCGCCGACACCGTAGAAGAAGATCTGCGGCAGGAAGAACAGCGCGAAGATCACGGCCAGTTTGTGCTGGTCGGGCGTGAAGCCGCTGGCGTACAGGTCGACGAGGAGCGGCGCGCAGAACATCGCGATCCCGGTGAGGAGCAGCAGGCCGCCGAGCACGATCGTGAGCAGCCGGGCCTCGTACTCCTCGCCGTACGCGCGGTCCTTTTCCAGTGCGCGTACGAGCATCGGCACGTGGACGGCGGTGAGGATGCCGCCGAGCAGCATGTCGTAGACGACGTTGGGGAACGTGTTGGCGACGTTGTAGACGTCACCGAGCGGGCCGGTGCCGAGCGCGATCACGATGACCGCGTTGCGGACGAATCCGAGGAGCCGCGAGGCGACGGTGCCCAGAGCCATGACGGCGCTGGACTTCAACAGGCCGCCGACACCGCCGCGGGAGCCGGACGTCTCCGCCTCGGCGGCCTGGACGCCCTCGGCGGTCTCCAGGATCTGTGTACTGGGATCGATCACCGGGATGTCGGGCAGCGTGCTGGCCGCCTCCGAGCGGCCCGGCTCCAGGTCACTCAACGGACTCCCCCGCTCTGTCGGCTCTACGGCGCACGATGCGAATGGCGACGCCGACGAAGAGTACGGCAAGTGAGATGCCTGTGATGAGCAGCGCGGTTCGCCCGTAAGCGGTGGCGTTCACGCGAAGGACGTGCGCGCCGCCGAAATCCTGGCCATCGGGGGTCCGGAGCTGAAGGTTGACATAGGCCGGGCCGTTGGCCGAGGCCTTCATTTTGAGCGTGACCGAATCCTTGTGCCCGGGCTCGAGAACGAGAGTGCGGTCGATCGAGTTGACGCTCAGCCGCGTGGGGTTCTGCGAATAGGCGTGCAAGGTGACCCTCACGGTGCCGCGATCGAGACCGTTGGAGATCGTGATCGGGACGGGGCCGGACTTGCCGGCCATGGTGATGCCGTCGTTGAGCACCTTGATCCGACCCGAGGATTTTTCGAGCTCATCTTTGAGCGTGTCGCGCACCAGCTTGCCGCGCCGCGACTGGCCGTGCCACGCCGAGGACTCGGTGCGCGCGATGCCGAGGGTGAAGTCGCTGACGGGCGGCTGGAAGATCGAGGTGAACTTCTGGACGTCCTTGCTCAGGTCGCGTACCTGCCGCAGGTAGTTCTTGCTGAGGCCAGGGGAGGTTTTCGGTGGCTGGAAGGTACGCCCGGCGGGCTTCAGCGTCTCGACGTCGCTCAGCGGGACCGGCCGCAGCCAGGGCGCCTTGGCGGTGTAGTTCAGCACGGCCTTGGCAAAGGTGGGGCTGGGCTTCCACCGGCGGGGCGGGGTGATCACGATGGTCCGCGACTTCTGGGGCGCCTCGCCGGTGATCATGGCCGTCTCGGCGAGGAAGCGCTGTTCGGCGAGGACGGTCCCGCCGGGCTCGGTGGTGTTCGCGCTCAGGATCCGGGACAGCGGGTCGTCGTAGGCGACGAGCTTGACGTTCATACCGGAGACGGTCTTCTTCACCACGGGGTCGGGGGTGAACGTCTCGACCCGTGCGTCCGGCAGGATCGCGCTGCTCAGCAGGATCGTGTGAGAACCGCTCGCGACGAGAGAGGAGAGCGCGGCCTGGTCGGCGAGGCCGCCCGGGGGCATCGCGATCGACGGGGTCGCGCCGCTCAGGCGGGCGTCGGCGAGCGCGCGCGTCCCCTGCTGCGCGGCGAGCTTGACGTCCCTGCCCATGTCCCGGTCCGCCAGCGCCATCACGTCGGGATCGGCGTACGGCGTCGAGATGAGACGGTCGGTGTTGGCGACGGCGCCGTGCAGCGCCGTGAGCCAGTTGAGTGCCGCGACGCTCTGCGGGCGGTCGACGTGACCCTTGATGGTGTAGCCGTCGGTGTCCGCCATCTTGGTCGCGTCGTCGACAAGGCTGGGATCGATGAGCCAGCTCACGGGTGTCGCCGTCGTACGCGACGCGGCGTTGACGATGGTGGAGAGCCGCCCGCCGGAGCCGAGCTGGCGTTCGAGCTGGTCGTCGACGAAGGTCGTGTCGCCCGCCCGGTGGGGCTGGTCGATCAGCGGCCAGACCCAGGCGACCTTGGTCCGCTGGAGTGCCGTGTTGGCCGGGTAATAGGTGACGAACGTACGCAGGTGGCCGAGTGCGACCCCGCCGCTCATGACCTCCACCGAGATCGGGTAGACACCGAAGGTCGACAGGCCCATCTGGCGTACCGACAGTGCGAGCGACCATGGCTGCTGGCCGCCGACAGGCAGCGTCGTCGAGATCTGCCGGGGCGGGCCCATCTGCTGCAGGTCCGGTCCCTTGTCATCGGCGAAGGTCTCCATCTGGCCGCGGCTCAGCATCGGGTGTGAGCTGAACCGCAGGCGTACCGAGACCCGCTGGTAGCTGCTCTGGGACTGGTTGACCAGCCGGCCGCTCACACGCAACGTCGAACCCGCCCGCAGGTAGCTGGGACGGATCGAACCCAGTGTGATGTCGATCGGCGGCTTGGGCGCCGGAGCGCGGTCGCGCGAGGCGCGGCTCGCGTGCTGGGCCTGACGGTGCGGGGGGGACGGTGTGGCGGCGAGCGCCGGTCCTCCGCTCAGCAGCAGAAGGATGACCAGGGCGAGGAGTCGTCTCACGTCACGCCTGCGAGGAGTTCGGGTACGGAGGCGACGAGGCGGCGCTCGTCGGCATGGGCGAGACGGCCGGCCACCTCGGCGAGGGGGAACCAGGCGACCTGGGTGACCTCGAGGTCGGCGGCGGACAGGGCGCCGCCGGTGGCGAGGAGCAGGTGGTGATGCACCGTCTTGTGGATGCGCCGGCGGTCGGCGGAGAACCAGTAGTCGACGGCGCCGAGAGGAGCGACGATCCGGCCACGGATGCCGGTCTCCTCCTCGACCTCGCGCACCGCCGCCTCCTCGATCGTCTCCTCGCCTTCGACGTGGCCCTTGGGCAGTGACCACCGGAGCCGGCCCTCGCGGCCGTACCGGGCGATCAGTGCCGCTCGCGCGGTGCCCGCGACATCGACGACCAGACCGCCCGCCGATGTCTCCTCGTGATGAGGACCGGGCGGGCCGCTGAGCCGTCGGCGACTTCGCGGGCGGGGCACGGCGGCAATGCTAGTAGCCAGCCATGCTTATTCGGTCATTGCTGCGGGCGATTTCGGGGTACCTGCCAGACAGAGCAGGCCATCGCCACGGGCTTTGCCGCGCAGAGCGAGAAAAGATCCAGCGTGCGAATCCCGAGCGCCGTACACGCCTCGCCGGTCGCGGTGTAGACGACGTCGTCCACACCGGACACGTCCTGATCCACCAGAATCGTGATCTCCTCGGGGAGCATCAGCGGCGCGACGAGGTCGGCGGCGTAGCCGGTCGCCTCATTCACCAGGTCATCACCGGCGAGTGCGACCGTCGCCACGTTGAGCAGCTCGGCGACGACCTCCTGGGCGGGCCAGGTACCCGCGGGCACGATGGCGGCGGCGACCAGGCATTCCACGGGGCGTGCGTAAAGCCGCGTGCACAGGCACCGGCGCGGCGGCAGGTCGAGTACCTCGGGCAGTTCGTCCGCGCTGCTGATCCCGCGGGGCAGCCGGACGATCTCGTGGACCGTCTGCCGTTCGAGCAACAGCCGATGTAGGGAGAGTGCGTCCTTCATACTCGTCTCCGTGGCTTCGTTCCCGAACGTACCCACATTTCGGCGCAAATGAGGATCAAGGACTATGCGATTCGCGTTTTGCCTGTCACCTGCGAGGATCTACGCTCGATTGCCGTGTCGAACGACGAACTGACCACGAAGCATCAAGCCGCCATCACCGAGCTGCTCAGCCGGGTGACGCCACTCGCCGACGACCTCGGCCGGGTGTTCGCCTCGGCGGGCCATGAGCTCGCGCTGGTCGGCGGCCCGGTGCGCGACGCCCTGCTCGGGCGCAGGGTCAGCGACCTGGACTTCACCACCGACGCGCGGCCGGAGCGCATCCTGGAGATCGTGGACGGCTGGGCGGACGCCGTGTGGACGATCGGCATCGAGTTCGGCACGGTCGGCCTGCGCAAGGGCGACCAGCAGATCGAGATCACGACCTACCGCAGCGAGTCCTACGATCCCAAGTCGCGCAAACCGGAGGTCTCCTACGGCACGTCGCTGGAGGACGACCTGGCGCGCCGCGACTTCGCGGTCAACGCCATGGCCGCGCGCCTGCCAGGACATGAGTTCGTCGACCCGTACGGGGGACTGGACGACCTGCGCGCCAAGGTGATCCGTACGCCAGGACGCCCGGAGGACTCCTTCGGCGACGACCCGCTGCGGATGCTGCGGGCCGCGCGCTTCTCCTCCCAGCTCGGATTCACGGTCGAGCCGGCGGTGGTCACCGCGATGACCGACATGGCCGGCCGGCTGGAGATCGTCTCGGCCGAGCGGATCCGCGACGAGATCTCCAAGCTGCTCATGGGCGCGCGGCCACGCGACGGACTGGCGCTCCTGGTCGACACCGGCCTGGCCGCGCAGGTGCTGCCCGAGCTGCCCAAGCTCCGGCTGGAGATCGATGAGCACCACCGGCACAAGGACGTGTACGACCACTCGCTGATCGTCTTGGAGCAGGCGATCGCGCAGGAGAAGGACGGCCCGGATCTGGTGCTGCGCCTGGCCGCGCTGCTGCACGACATCGGCAAGCCGAAGACCCGGTCGTTCGTCGAGGGCGGCCGGGTGACCTTCCACCACCACGAGGTCGTCGGCGCCTCGATGAGCAAGGTACGGCTCGCCGCGCTGCGCTACCCGAAGGACGTCGTGGCGGACGTGTCCCGGCTGGTCGAGCTGCACCTGCGCTTCCACGGGTACGGCAAGGGCGAGTGGACCGACTCGGCGGTGCGGCGTTACGTCCGCGACGCCGGGCACCTGCTGCCGCGGCTGCACAAGCTCACCCGGGCCGACTGCACGACGCGCAACAAGCGCAAGGCGGCGGCGCTGGCGCGGACCTATGACGACCTGGAGCGGCGGATCGCACGGCTGGAGCAGGAAGAGGAGCTGGCCAAGATCCGTCCCGAGCTGGACGGGCACGAGATCCAGCAAATCCTCGGCCTGCGGCCCGGCCCGGAGGTCGGCAGGGCCTACAAGTTCCTGCTCGACCTGCGCCTGGACCAGGGGCCGGTAGGCAAGGATGCCGCCGCGAAGGCACTGCGGGAGTGGTGGCGTGAACAGTCCTGACGAGGGGATGTCAGCGGCCGAGCTCCTCGCCTTCGACCGCGGCCACATCTGGCATCCGTACTCCCCCATGCCGGCCACGACACCGGTCCACCCGGTCGTGTCGGCGGAGGGCGTACGGCTGACGCTGGCCGACGGCCGCGCGCTGATCGACGGCATGTCCTCGTGGTGGGCGGCGATCCACGGGTACCGTCACCCCGTGCTCGACGCCGCCGTGAGCGCACAGCTCGGCGACATGGCGCACGTGATGTTCGGCGGTCTCACCCATCCCCTCGCGGTACGCCTGGCGCGGCTGCTCGTCGACCTGACGCCGGAGCCGCTCACGAAGGTGTTCTTCGCCGACTCCGGGTCCGTGTCGGTCGAGGTCGCGATCAAAATGGCGCTGCAGTACTGGCGCTCGCGGGGCGACCGGTCCAGGACGCGCCTGCTCACCGTGCGCGGCGGCTACCACGGCGACACGTTCGGCGCGATGGCGGTGTGCGATCCGGTGAACGGCATGCACCATCTGTTCACGGACCAGTTGCCGCGCCACGTGTTCGCGCCGATGCCGCCCGTCTCGGGTGAGGATCCGGACTACGCCGCGGAGCTGAGACGTCTCGTCGCTGAGCACGCCGGCGAGCTCGCCGCGATCATCGTGGAGCCGGTCGTGCAGGGCGCCGGCGGGATGCGTTTCTACGACCCGGCCTGGCTGCGGCTGCTGCGCGAGCTCGCCGACGAGCACGACGTGCTGTTGATCCTCGACGAGATCGCCACCGGCTTCGGGCGCTCTGGGACGTTCTTCGGCTGCGAGCATGCCGGGGTGGCTCCCGACATCATGTGCGTGGGCAAGGCGCTGACCGGCGGCTACCTGACCCTGGCCGCGACTCTGTGCACCGACCGGGTGGCGCGTGGGATCAGCGAGGGAGAGGCGGGCGTGCTGATGCACGGGCCGACCTACATGGCCAACCCGCTCGCCTGTGCCGCGGCGGTCGCATCGCTCGGTCTGCTGAAAGAGCGCGACTGGCACGCGGAGGTCACGGCGATCGAGAAGGGGCTCACCGAGGGGCTGGAGCGGGCGCGCGTCCTGCCCGGTGTCCGTGATGTGCGGGTGCTGGGCGCGATCGGCGTGATCGAGACCACCGAGCCGGTCGACGTGGCCGCGGTCCAGGAGACGGTCATGCGCCACGGCGTGTGGCTCCGACCGTTCGGCAAACTCATCTACACGATGCCCCCGTACGTCACCGACCCGGCCGACCTCGCCCAGATCACGACAGCGATGGTCGCGGCGGCCCGGAAAGCTCTCTAGCCGATTCACTCATGATGTGGTCTCCCTCTCCAGCGACCGTTCGGGCAGCCTGGCGCCAGGCCCTAATTACTATCGGCGGTGGCGACATCCACTGAGTCCTTGGCGCCGAACCAGTACGCCACCGCGGCGAGGGCATAGCCGCAGCCGATCACGGCGAGGGCGGCATAGGACTTGCCGGTCGGCGGCAGGATGACCGCCGCGACCGCGAAGCCCGCCACGTACAGGCCGTTGAAGATCATGTCGTAGAACGAGAACACCCGGCCCCGGTAGGCGTCCAGGATGATCGTCTGCACGATCGTGTCCACGCAGAGCTTCACGCCCTGGGCCGCGATGCCCAGAAAGAACCCGCCGATGACGAACGGGATCGGTGAGAACGGTGCCGCGAGCACCACCTCGGCCACGGCCGCGA
>DASQPY010000428.1:0-3210 GCA_035643735.1 Actinoallomurus sp.
GAGCGAAGGTCGATCGTGCGGACGCCGTGTCCGCGCTCACGCAGCGTCTCGACGATGTGAGAGCCGATAAATCCGGACGAGCCAGTCACCAGTACACGCATGTTCCCCACGCTAACCGTCCGTGACGTCATATGGCCGTCATCGGCCGCTAGCCGTCTCAGATTCGTAAGAGGTAAACCTGCAGCAAACCTCCGACGTCAACTGATCGTCGCCCGCTCTTCGCGAGCGGCAGTGGCTTAGGAGGATTGGTGAAAGTACGCGTTTTCTCGCGCGCGCTGGCCGTGACCGCGGTCACCGCACTGGGGGCGGCAGGGCTGGCCGGAGCGGCACATGCGTCCGCCGTTCCGAGCACGGCGAAGGCAGCGGTTGAGGCCGCGGGGGCAGTGCCGTATGACTTCAACGGCGACGGCTACCCCGACCTGGCACTCGGTGACCCGTACGGCACGGTCGGGAGCGCCACCACTGCCGGGTTCGTGACCATCGTCTACGGCTCGTCGTCCGGCCTGAACCCGGCCAAGCACACGGTCATCAGCCAGAGCACCTCCGGCGTTCCGGGCACGCCGGAGTCGGCCGACCACTTCGGCTTCTCACTCACGTCCCTCGACTACGACGAGGACGGTTACGCCGACCTCCTCGTCGGCGCCCCGGACGAGGACACCACCGATGGTGCGAACGCGGGGTCGGAGACGATCCTGTGGGGCTCCTCGTCCGGGCTGAACGGCACGGGCTCGGATGCCATCTCCGAGCCGGGGAGCCCCGCCGCGCAGCACCGCTTCGGCTTCTCGCTGAGCGCGGGCGACTTCGACGCCGACGGCCACACCGACTGGGTGGACACCGCGCCCGGCGACGGGTTCTTCTATCCCTTCAAGAACCCCGGCCCGGCGCTGCAGGCTCGCGCGTCCGGGGGCGCTGCTCACGTGTTCGCGCCCAAGGCCCAGCCGACGAAGGTGCGGGGCGGCAAGGCGAACAAGGTGGCCGCGGCGGACGACAGCGCGGTGACGTCGTTCATCACGGCCGTCGGCGACGTCGACGGCGACAGCAAGCCGGACCTGGTCGTCGGCTGGCAGGACGCCGAGGACCCGACGTCCGGATTCGATGTGTGGCGTGACTTCACCGAGGACGGCCCGTCGTTCGCGAATGAGGCGCTCACCCGAGTCGACAGTCTCGCCGTGGGTGACTTCGACGGTGACGGCAGCGGAGACATCGCGGTGGGCGGCGCCGACGAGAGCAACGGCGTCGGCGGTCACGTGACCGTCTACAAGGGCGACGCGGACGTCACCCTGGGCACGACCAGCACGATCACCCAGAGCAGCGCCGGCCTGCCGGGAACGCCCGCTTCCGGTGACCGGTTCGGCTACTCGCTGGCCGCCGGCGACATCAACAAGGACGGTAAGTCCGACCTCGCGGTCGGTGCGCCGTACCGCAGCGTCGGCTCCCTGGCCCACGCCGGCGAGGCCGTCGTCCTGTACGGCGCCGACGCGGGCCTCAGCGGCACCGGCGCGCAGGTCGTCTCGCAGGACACGGCAGGCGTGCCGGGTGCGGCGGAGTCCGGGGACGAGCTGGGCTGGACGGTGAACCTGCTCAACCCCAACGCCGACGGCTACTTCGACCTGATCGCCGGCGCGCCGAAGGAGAACGGCACCGATGGCGCGGTGAGCGTGCTGCCGGGCACCTCCACGGGCGTCACCGCGACGGGCTCGGCGACGTGGGGCGCCGGAACCCTCGGCATCAGCGGTAGGGACGCGCAGGTCGGCGTCCGCCAGGGTCGCATCGGCTGATCCCGGATCCGTGTGAGTGGACCGGCCGTCCGAACGTGGGCGGCCGGTCCGCTGTCTTTCGGGCGGCCGCTCAGGAGGAGCCGGGCGGCCGTTCGACGGCCTCCTCGACGGCGCGGACGGTCGGGCACGGCCAGCGCCACATGCACGCGCGGCAGCGGCGGACGGGGCTGCCGGGGTCGCTGGAGATGCCCCCGTCGCGCGGCTGGTGCAGGTCGAGGAGGCGCAGGCCCAGCTCGCAGAAGGCGATCACCTCGTCGCGGGCGGAGGCCAGGAACCTGAGGTCCTCGCGTGACAGCCGGGCCTTCACCGGCACGACGCCCTCGCGGTTCACCAGCCCCGAGAAGTAGTGCGTCACAGACCGCCACGAACTGGACTTCTGCGACCGGGTCCGGATGATCTCGAGGCGCTCGCGAAGCCGGCTGCGCCGCGGATCGTCGAGTCTGGTCATCGCGCCCGCTCCGGCCCGTATGCGGCTCGCAGCCAGGCTCCCCCGGAATTCCCGGACCTGTGTCCCACGTGCCTAGCTTCTCGTACGCGCGACGCGCCGGTGGGGGAATTCCCGCACATCAGGTCCGCGGACCCGAGATGATCTCCATGTACTCTGACCTGCGCCGACCTGATCATCAAATGTCATAAGAAATGCTGAAAACTGCGCAGCGTTCAGGCAAAGGACATTCCACTACCGGGCAACGGACAGGCCCTAATCCTGTTCGCCTCTGGTTCCCCCGCTCGGGGGGCGCTAGTGTGCGGCTCGTGGAGCTAAAGATCTCGACTGCATCTCAGGGAGGTCACGCCGTCGTCTCCGTATACGGCGAGGTCGATCTCTATACGGCACCCAGACTGCAAACGGAGCTCGCCGCGCTGGTGCGCGACGGAGTCACCCGGCTTGTGGTGGACCTCAGCGGGGTCGAGTTCTGTGACTCGACCGGGATGAACGTCCTGCTCTCGGCCATGAAACGGTTGCGGGAGCACGGCGGCTCGCTGGAGCTCGCGGCACCCCGTTCGGCGGTACGCCGGATCCTTCAGGTGACCGGCCTCGACACGGTGTTCTCCGTGCACGATGCCGTACCTGCCGTCGGACGGACCTAGCCGCACTACCATCGCCTTCATGCAGGCGGACACGGCCGTCATTATCGCGGCCAAAGACGAGCAGGACCGGATAGCCGCGACCGTGGAGGCCGCCGCGTCACTACCCGGCGTCGACCTGGTGGTCGTCGTCGACGACGGATCCACGGACGCGACCGGACGGCTCGCCGCCGGCAGCGGCGCGAGGGTCATCCGGCACTCGCGCAACCGCGGCAAGGGTGCCGCGATGGAGACAGGCGCGGCCGCCGTACGGCTGCTCGACGGTGAAACGCCCCGCAATCTCCTGTTCCTGGACGCCGATCTCGGCGACACGGCCAAGGACGCCGGGCCGCTGATCGAGCCGGTG
>DASQPY010000429.1:0-6080 GCA_035643735.1 Actinoallomurus sp.
GTGCTGAACATCGTGCACGCCGACGGCGCCGAGACCTTCGCCGGGTTGTCGGACGCGCTCGTGGAACGGGTCGTCGACAAGGTCGGCTTCACCGGGTCCTCCCGGGTCGGGTCGCGCATCGGCTCGCTCTGCGGCCTCCACCTCCAGTCGCCCTGCCTGGAGCTGGGTGGAAAGAACCCGATGGTGGTGGCCGAGGACGCCGACCTCGACCTCGCGGTGGAGGCGGCGCTGTTCTCCGGCTTCGGCACCGCCGGGCAGCGCTGCACCTCCCTTGGCACCGTGATCGTGCACGAGTCGGTGCACCGGGACTTTCTCCGCCGCTTCGACGCCGCCACCCGTACGGCGCCGGCCGGCGACCCCACCCGGGACGTGGTGTTCGGCCCGATGCTCGCCGAGCGGTTCGCCGACTCGTACGAGAAGTACCTCGGCTGGATCGGGGACCACCCGACGTACGGTTCGACCGGCGTCGGCCGGATCACCCCGGACAACACGCGCGAGGGCTTCGTGGGCGATCCTGCGAAGGGGCTCTACTACCACCCGGTGATCGTCGACGGGGTGACGCGGGACGACGAGCTGTTCCGCCAGGAGACGTTCGGCCCGATCGTGGGCGTGATGCCGTACACCACGCTGGATGAGGCCATCGAGCTGGCGAACCTGCCGGGGTACGGCCTGTCGTCGGCGATCTACACCACCGACCCGGCGAAGGTGTTCGCCTTCCGCGACGGGATCGGCGCGGGGATGGTCAGCGTCAACAACTCCACGTCCGGTGCCGAGGCGCACCTGCCGTTCGGCGGCAACGGCCGCTCCGGCAACGGCAGCCGGCAGTCCGGGCAGTGGGTGCTCGAGGAGTTCACCCGCTGGCAGTCGCTCAACTGGGACTACTCGGGACGCCTGCAGAAGGCACAGATGGACGTCGCCACCATCGAGCCGGACCTGCACTTCCGCCTGGAGTCCTGACCGGCTCACCGTTCGGGGGGGATCTCACCCGACCCGCGGGCGATGTAGCGGGTCGGCACTACCGAGTGCCGTGCCGGAAGGTCGTCGTCGCCGCCGCGGAGGCGGCCGAGGAGCAGGTGGGCGGCGGTACGCCCGACCCGGGCGGGGTCCTGGGAGACGACGGAGATCCCGGGCGCGAGCATGTCGGCGACCGGGAAGTCGTCGAAGCCGATGAGTGCGACCTGGTCCTGGCGGCCGGCGTCCTGGAGGGCGCGCCGGGCGCCGATGGTGAGCAGGTTCTGCGCGGCGAAGACGGCCGTCGGCGGATCGCCTGCGGCGAGGAGCCCGGCGGTCACCGCCCGCGCCGCCTCGGCGCTGTGCAGGTCGCGGTGGACCAGCCGGTCCTCGACCGCCTCGCCCGCCTCCGCCTGCGCGCCGGCGTAACCGGCGTACCGCTGCCGCGCGGTCCAGATGGCGTCCAGGTCGCCGAGGAAGGCGATCCGCCGGTGCCCGAGGGCGCGCAGGCGGCGTACGGCGGCCCAGGTCCCGTCCCGGTTGTCGACGGTGACCGTGTCGACGCGGTCGATCTCGACGAGCCGGTCCGCGCACACCACCGGGGTGCCCTGCCGCCGGACCGCGTCGAGCTGTTCGTCCGTGCTCCCCGTGGGCAGCACGATCAGCCCGTCCACCCGGCGCATCGTGAAGGCGTCGACGAGCTCGCGTTCACGGTCCGGATCCTCGTCGCTGCTGCCCGCCAGGACCAGGATGTCCTCGGCACGGGCGGCGTCCTCCACCGCGCGGTGCAGCACGGAGGAGAACGGGTTGGCGACGTCCTCCAGGACCAGCGCGATGGTGGCGGTACGGCGGTCGGCCCGCCGCAGGCTGCTGGCGGTGACGTCGTGCCGGTAGCCGAGGGCGCGCGCGGTCTCGGTGACGCGGCGTACGAGCTCGGGAGCGACACCGGGCTTGCCGTTGATGACACGCGAGACGGTCGCCAGGCCGACGCCCGCCTGCCGGGCGACATCCCGCATCGTCACCGAACGCCGCACCGATCTCCCCACCGGACCTGAGCCACCGGCCGGCCCCGCCTCCCGCTCAACCCCCTCGCCCGGCACTTCCGCTCCGCTGCCCGGCATCTCTTCCTCCCCCTTGCCTGGCATCCGTGCCTCCCCCACCGAGTCCGGCCGATCAATTGTGCGGCTGCCTCTGGACAGCCTCACATTCGCGATTTACGTTCTTGGAAACGTTTCCTGAAAACGTTTCCTACACGTGCCGCCAACTGTCAAGTCACGCGCCGCACGGCGTGCGGCGTGCTGGGAGGAGCCGGTATGAAGGACGGAATCTCGCCACGCCTCGGGTGCTTCGCGGCGGTCCTGGCACTCTCGGTCACCGCGGCCGGATGCGGCCCCGGCGCCAAGGGATCGAGCAAGGAAATCACGATCGGCCTCATCACCAAGACCGACACCAATCCGTTCTTCGTGAAGATGAAGGAAGGCGCCGAGAAAGAGGCCAAGGCCAAGGGCGTCAAGCTGATGACCGCGGCCGGCAAGTTCGACGGCGACAACGCGAGCCAGGTCACGGCGATGGAGAACATGATCGCCGCCGGGGTCAAGGGCATCCTGATCGTCCCGAGTGACACCAAGGCGATCGTGCCGAGCCTCGCGAAGGCGCGCGCCAAGGGCATCGACGTGATCGCGCTCGACACGCCCCCCGACCCGCAGAGCTCGGCCGACGCGCTGTTCGCCACCAACAACCTCACCGCCGGCACCCTGATCGGCAGGTACGCCAAGAGCGTCGAGGGCACCAAGCCGGTCAAGATCGCGATGCTGGACCTGAACCCGGGGATCACCGTCGGCGTCCTCCGGCACAACGGGTTCCTCCAGGGATACGGGATCAAGGACGGCGACCCCAGCATCGCCTGCACTCAGTACACCGCCGGTGACCAGGCCAAGGGCCAGACCGCGATGGAGAACTGCCTGCAGAAGGAGCCCGGCATCAACCTCGTGTACACGATCAACGAGCCGGCCGCGCTCGGGGCGTACACGGCACTCAAGGCGGCGGGCAGGACCGGGTCGACCATGATCGTCTCGATCGACGGCGGGTGCACCGGCGTGAAGGCGGTCCAGGCCGGGCAGATCGCGGCGACGGCCCAGCAGTACCCGCTCAAGATGGCGAGCCAGGGCGTGGACTCCATCGTCGCCTGGGCCAAGGGTGGCAAGAAGGCCAGCGGCTACACCGACACCGGCGTCAACCTGGTGACCGCGAAGCCGCAGCCGGGGCTGGCGTCCAAGGACGTCCAGTTCGGCCTGGCCAACTGCTGGGGCTGAGCCGATGTCCGACACGACCGTCACGGACCCGGCCGAGCGACTGCGGGCCGTCTCCTCCAAAGTCACCCGCTTCGCCACGCTGCCGACGGTGGGCCCACTCGCGGCACTCCTCCTGGCCTGCCTGTTCTTCTCGCTGCGCACCGACCGCTTCCTGACCGGTGGCAACCTCTCGCTCGTGGTCCAGCAGGTGATGGAGGTCGGCACACTCGCCATCGGCCAGACGGTGGTGATCCTGACGGCCGGCATCGACCTGTCGAACGGCGCGGCGATGGCGTTCGGCACCATCGTGATGACCAGGCTCGCGGTCAGCGGCGGACTGCCCGCCCCGTTGGCGATCCTGCTGGGCATCGGCGTGTGCGCGGCGTTCGGCGCGCTGAACGGCACACTGGTCACGATGGCGCGGTTGCCCGCGTTCATCGTCACCCTCGGCACGCTGAACATCGCCTTCGCCCTGACTCACATCTACTCCCGCGACCAGACGGTCACCGGTCTGCCGAAGACGCTGACCGCGCTCGGGCAGACGTTCCCGCTCGGCAACACCGACGTGACGTACGGGTCGGTGGTCATGCTCGCGATGTTCCTCATCGGCTGGTACGTGCTCCGGTTCACCGCCGCCGGCCGCCACGTGTACGCGGTCGGGGACAACCCGGAGGCGGCCAGGCTCAGCGGCATCTCGACGCGCCGCCTGCTGATCACCGTCTACACCGTCGCCGGCGCCGTCTACGGCGTCGCCGGCCTGCTCCTGGTCGGCCGTACCGCGGTCGGCGACCCGCAGGCCGGGCAGACCGACAACCTCGACAGCATCACGGCGGTCGTGCTGGGCGGGGTCAGCCTGTTCGGCGGGCGGGGCAGCATCATCGGCGTCCTGTTCGGCGCGCTCATCGTCGGGGTCATCCGCAACGGCCTGCAGCTGATGGGCGTCGCGTCCATCTACCAGGTCCTCATCACCGGAATCCTGGTCATCCTCGCCGTCGGCGTCGACCAGCTGGCCCGGAGGAGGCGCGCGTGAACCCGGCCCTTGAGGCACACGGCCTCGTCAAGCGGTACGGGCACGTCACGGCCCTGGACGGAGTGGACCTCGAACTGCTGCCCGGGGAGATCCTCGCCGTGATCGGCGACAACGGCGCCGGAAAGTCCAGCCTGATCAAGGCGCTTTCGGGCGCTCTCATCCCGGACGAGGGCCGGATCCTGCTCGACGGGCGGCCGGTGCACTTCCACAATCCCGCCGACGCCCGGCGTGCCGGCATCGAGACGGTCTACCAGGACCTCGCCGTGGCGCCGGCGCTGGACATCGCCTCCAACCTGTTCCTCGGGCGCGAGATGCGCCGCAAGGACCTGATCGGACGGATCTTCCGCATGCTCGACTCGAAAAGGATGCAGGCCGAGGCGGGTTCGCACATGCGGGACCTGAAGATCGGGATCGGATCCATGAGCCAGGCGGTGGAGACCCTGTCCGGAGGTCAGCGGCAGGGCGTCGCGGTGGCGCGCAGCGCGGCCTTCGCCCGCCATGTCGTGATCATGGACGAGCCGACCGCCGCGCTCGGGGTCAAGGAGACGGGCATGGTCCTCGACCTGATCCGGGGCGTACGCGAACGCGGGCTGCCGGTCATACTGATCAGTCACGACATCCCGACCGTGTTCGATGTCGCGGACCGCGTCCACATCCAGCGCCTCGGCCGGCGTGTGGCCGTGGTGGAGCCCGGGGACGTCGACATGGCCGAGGCGGTCGCGATCATGACAGGCGCGGCGCGGGGCAATGAGCCCGGCACCACGTGACGCACGAGGAGCGGTGAGTTGTCAGCCCCTGAGACCGGGACCGTCGCGGTCGCCGGCGAGTGCGTCGTCGACCTGGTCGCCGACGAGCCGGGCGGCGCGTACGTGGCGGTGCCCGGCGGGAGCTCGGCGAACGTCGCGGTCGGGCTCGCACGGCTCGGCGTGCCGACGCGGATGATCGCCCGCATCGGCGCGGACCCGTTCGGGCGTACGCTCCGCGACCATCTGGCCGGCAACGGCGTCGGCACCGAGACGGTGGTGGCCGCGCCCGAGCCGTCATCGGTGGCCTTCGTCCATCACGACGCGGACGGCGTGCCCGCGTTCGACCTGCGGATCGACGGCACGGCGGACTGGCAGTGGACCGAGGCGGAGGCGGCCGGACTGCGGCTCGGCGGCGTGGCCGCGCTCCACATCGGATCGCTCGCGCTGGTGATGCCGCCGGGCGCGGAGGTGCTCGCCCGCCTCACGAGACGGGTACGGGACGAGCTGACGATCAGCTACGACCCGAACTGCCGGCCGGCCATGATGGACGGCGTCCCGGACGCCCGCCCCCGCATCGAGGCGCTCCTGCGTGTCGCCGACGTCGTGAAGGTGAGCGACACGGACCTGGCGTGGCTGCGGCCGGACCGCGGCCACGAGGGCTTCGCCGACGAGCTGATCGAGGCGGGAGTGAGCGTCGTCGCGGTGACCCACGGCGCGGCCGGGTCCGTCGTGACCGGGCGGCGTTGCCCGCCGCTGCGGGTGCCCGCCTACCGCACGGAGAAGGTCGTCGACACGCTCGGGGCCGGCGACTCCTACATGAGCGCGGTGCTGGCCGGGCTGGGCCGCCGCGGGCTGCTCGGCGCCGATCGCCGCGACGCGCTCCGCTCGGCCGAGGTCCCGGCACTCGCCGAGGTCTTCGACGAGGCATCACGTGCCGCCGCTCTGACCTGCGCACGGAGAGGGGCGAACCCGCCGACGCGCGAGGAGCTCGACGCGTTTCAGCCCTCGGACGCGTGATGTCCAAATAACGGAATCTTGTGCACTGTACGTGGGATGTGACGA
>DASQPY010000430.1:0-8285 GCA_035643735.1 Actinoallomurus sp.
CTGGCACAACCGGCAACGGCGTCCTAGCAACATCGGCAGGCCACTCCCCGTCCCAGAGAAGGAGAAGGTCCCATGAACGACAGCGTCCTGCGCTACGGCGTCTACCTCCCGCCATTCGGTCCGTTCGGTGACCCCAAGATCCTCGTCGAACTGGCGGTACGCGCGGAGGCCGCCGGATGGGATGGTCTGTTCCTCTGGGATCACGTGATCCATGACACGCTGCCGATCGGCTCGCACTATCAGGTGCAGCTGCCGGCGACCGAGGCGGAACCGCATCGCATCCCGGTCTAGACCTGACCGGACTCGCCCAGGCCGGCACGACCTGGTGGCTGGAGTCTCTGATCCACTTCGACCCGCTGGAGCTGTCACTGGCAGTCGTCGACGCCGATCCGCCTCGAGCGTGACGACTCAGTTCGAGGCGACCGGGTGGCGGTGGACGGTACGCTCACCGCCACCCCGATCGCGAGGTGTTTCGTCACGCTCTGAGACATCCGCTGCGGGGGGTGACCGCCGACCGGCACATCCTGTACGACATCAAGCGGTGTCGGGATCTTCAGTGCTCGTCCCAATGATCCTCATGGGCCGCGTGCCGGCAGCCGTCGTGGATGTAGTCGACGTGGTCACCATGCGGCACGCTCACGTGTCCGCAACCTTCGCCGTGCCGGTGCGGGTGGTCGTCGTGCCGTGTGTGGCCTGTGAGCTCGCATTCGTCGGAGTGTGTCTCATGTGACCGGTGCAGGTGTCCGTCGTGGGCGTAGTCGAGGTGGTCGCCGTGTGGTACGGCGGCCGAACCGCAGCCACAGCCATCCGGCTGCCACCCGAGACCAGCCGGCGGCGACCGCGGGCCGCGTTGCCGAGGCGAAGGATCAACGATGCGCGCCGCCTGCCGCCGTGACGGGCTCGGGTCCGAGAACGAAGTCGGGGTCGATCTGGGCGGCCAGGTCCTGGCCCGTGGCGGCGTTGGCCCACGCGTTCGCGTTCTTGCGGTGGAACTCGGCGGCCTGGCGGGTGTACTTCGGCCAGTCCTTGACGCGGGCGTCGACCGCCTGGCGCATGGCGGCGAGTACTCGCTGGTCGGTATCGGCCAGGTCGTTGAGGGTGAACGGGCGGCCTTGTTCCATCGCGCGGACCGCGCGGGAGTCGCCGACGCAGGCCAGGAGCGCGTCGCCGACGTGCTCGCGCAGGAAGGCCACGTCCTCGTTCCCGTGGACCTTGTTGCCGATCACGGCCAGGGCCACGTTGTAGTCGGCGGCGTATTCGGTCCACTGCCGGTAGACCCCGACGCCCTTCCGGGTCGGCTCGGCCACCAGGAACGTCAGGTCGAATCTGGTGAACATTCCCGAGGCGAACGACTCGGCGCCGGCGGTGCAGTCCACCACCACGTACTCGCCGGGCCCGTCGACCAGGTGATTCAGGTACAGCTCCACCGCCCCGGTCTTGGAGTGGTAGCACGCCACACCCAGGTCCTCGTCGCTGAACGGCCCGGTGGCCATGAGCCGCGCTCCGGCCGCCGGTACGGACAGATCGCCATGCAACGGATCGTCGCCGCCAAGCCGCAGCAGCCGTGAACCCGGCCCGGGTGGCGTGGTCTTGACCATCGCTTCGGTTGAGCGGATCCGCGGATTGCTTCCGCGCAGATACTCCTTGATCTTCGGCAGATGTTCTCCCAGCGCGGGAATCGCCGCCGCGTCCGTCTCGTTCAGGCCCAGAGCCGTGCCAAGGTGCTGGTTGATGTCGGCGTCGACGGCGACGACCGGCGCACCGGTCGCCGCCAGGTACCGGATGAACAGCGACGACAAGGTCGTCTTCCCGCTCCCGCCCTTGCCGACGAACGCGATCTTCACAGATGCTCTCCTCGCCCCATCAGAAACAGTGGTATAGCGCTACATCAACGCTACTCATTGTTACATCGCGGGACCATACGCGGCCCGTGATCGGAGATGCCAGACCCTATCGGGATCGAAAACGGTTCTCATCTCCGGTTGGCAAGGCTATACCGATGGCGCGAAATGATCAGCTTCTCCGCCGCGCGTCCGGCCGTCCAGGCACGGCAGACCGCGGCGGCACGCTGTGCGGAGGGGCCGCGCCTAAAAGTCAGCGACGTTCGCCGGCACAGCCGGTGCACTGCCCGAAGATCTCCAGGGTGTGGTCGACGTCGGTGAAGCCTGCCTCGGCGGCGACGCGCTCGGCCCAGCGTTCGATCGTCCGCCCTTCCACCTCGACGCTGCGCCCGCACGACCGGCAGGTCACATGGTGATGGTGGGTACTGGTCTCGCAACGGCGGTACAGCGTCTCGCCGGCCTCATCGCGCAGGGTGTCGACCGCGCCGTCCTCGCTGAGCACCTGGAGATGCCGGTAGACCGTCGTGAGTCCGACGCGCTCACCACGACGACGCAGCTCGGCGTGGATGTCCTGGGCGCTGCGAAACTCCGGCATATCCGCCATGACCTGGCACAACGCCTCGGCCTGCCGTGTGCCGCGAACGCGCGTCCCCCGGCCGGCCGCAGCGGTGCTCGGCGTGGGACGGACGGCGGGGTGCGAGGTCATGAACGAAGCTCCGGGCGGTCGATTCTGAACGTCGGTCGTTCCTTCGCACGGTATCAACTCGCCGGACCACCACCTCCGGTCCGCAGGCACCGCCCGCACACACCGTGCAGCTCGGCCTGGCGCGGGTCCGGATGGAAGTCGGCCTCGGCCGTGATGCGGTCCAGCCAGGTGCCGTCATCGGCGGCGGGATGCTCGTGCACCTCGCCGCAACGCCGGCACACCAGGTGGTAGTGACGGCCCGGGGCGCACGGCCGATAACAGGCTTCGCCGTCGCGGGTGAAGGCATGCAGGAGTCCGGCCTCGGTGAGCGCGGACAGCGTCCGGTAGACCGTCGACATCCCGACACGATCGCCCTGCGCAGCGAGCTCGACGTACAACTCATGCGCACCGACTGGACGCAGGCGACCATCGAGCGCCTCGAGGACCTGGCGCCTGCGCCGCGTCGGGGACAGCCCGGCCGACCGCAGCCGTACGGCGATCTCATCGACGGCCCCGCCGTGGGGAGGGTGGTCGGTGGCGCTGTGTGAACCCATGACCCGAAGGTACGAAGATCTACCGATATTGACAACCGTTTCCGTTATCGAGAACATGGGTTCGGTTTTCATTTGCACTTAGATACGTGCCGACCATGAGGAGACACGTTGCGTATCCAGTTCTCGGCCGTGGTCCTGACGGGCCTGCTGGCCACGGCCACGGCGTGTGGCGATTCGGGTTCCGCGAGCACCGGTGACAGCGGCGGCGCCAAGCAACTGAAGGTGGTCGCCACGACCACGCAGGTCGCCGACTTCGCCCGCAACGTCGGGGGCGACAAGGTCAAGGTGACCCAGATCCTCAAGCCGAACGTCGACCCGCACGACTACGAGCCCTCCCCCGCCGACGTGCAGGCCATCGCTGAGGCCGACGTCGTGGTGGAGAGCGGTGTCGGGCTGGAGAGGTGGCTCGACCAGACGATCAAGTCCGCCGGATTCCACGGCACCCTGGTCGACTCCAGCAAGGGCGTGGCCCTACGCAAGGGGAACGGGACCGACGAGGAGGCCGCCGGTGATCCGCACATCTGGCACAACCCGAAGAACGCCGAGACGATGAGCGGGAACATCGCGGCCGCCTTCGAGGCCAAGGACCCGGCCGACAAGGCGGCGTACGCGGCGAACCTGACGTCCTACACGGGCAAGCTCGACCAGCTCGACACCTGGATCGCCCAGCAGATCGACACGCTGCCGGCCGACCAGCGCAAGCTCGTCACCAACCACGACGCGTTCGGCTACTACATCGACCGCTACCACCTGCAGTTCGTCGGCTCGATCATTCCGAGCTTCGACACCTCTGCAGAACTGTCCGGTAAGCAGCTCAACACGCTCATCGCCAAGATCAAGAGCACCGGCGTCAAGGCGATCTTCTCCGAGTCCTCACTCCCGCCCAAGACGGCCGAAGCCATCGGCAAGCAGGCCGGTGTCAAGGTCGAGGCCGGTGAGAACTCCCTGTACGGCGACACCCTCGGCCCGGCGGGCTCGGCCGGTGCCACCTACATCGATATGGAACGGCACAACACCACCACCATCGTCACGGCGCTGAAGGGCTGACGTGAGCACGCCCATCGACATACCACCGGCACTGGACCTGGACGAGGTCTCCGTCGCCTACGGGCCGGCGCTCGCGCTGGAGAACATCGACGGCACGGTCGCACCCGGCGAGGCGGTGGCGCTGATCGGCCCGAACGGCGCCGGCAAGTCGACCTTGATCAAGGCGATCCTCGGCCTCGTTCCGCTCGCGTCCGGCCGGGTCACCGTCCTAGGCCGGAGCCCGGCACAGGCCCGGCGCGAGGTCGCCTACGTCCCGCAGGCCGACACGCTGGATGCGGAGTTTCCCATCTCGGTTGGCCAGGTCGTGCTGATGGGACGGTACCGCCGTATCGGCTGGCTGCGCCGGCCCAAGGCCGCGGACCGGCAGGCGGCCCGCGACGCGCTCGAACAGGTCGGCCTGGCCGATCGCACCAAACACCGGTTCGGCACCCTGTCCGGCGGCCAGCGGCAGCGGGTACTGCTGGCCCGTGCCATCGCCGCCGAGCCCCGGCTGCTCCTGCTGGACGAACCGTTCAACGGCGTCGACGCCGTCAGCGAGCAGGCGCTCCTGGACGCCATCGCCGTGCTCAAGCGAGAAGGAACGGCCGTCGTCGTCTCCACCCATGACCTGGCGCTGGCGCACCTGGCCTGTGAGGAGGTCTGCCTGCTCAACCAGCGGCAGTACGGCTTCGGCCCCACCAACCTGACACTCACCCCGGACCGGCTGCGCGCCACCTACGGCGGACACGCCCTCGAGCTGCGCGGTGACCGTGTCATCGTCGCCCACTCCTGAGGCCAGGCCGTGTACCAGATCTTCATCGAACCGTTCACCTACCCGTTCATGGGCAGAGCACTGGCGGAACTGCTCATCCTCGGGGCGCTGGCCGGCACCGTCGGCGTCCTGATCCTGCTGCGCCGCCTGGCGTTCATGACCGACGCGCTCACCCATACCGTCTTCCCGGGCGTCGTCATCGGCTACCTGCTGTCCGGCGAGGGCGGCATCTTCTGGGGCGCCCTGGTGGCCGCCGCGGCGACCGCCATCCTGCTGACCCTGCTGACCCGGCACCGGGCGGTCACCGAGGACTCCGCGCTCGCGATCCTGCTCACCACCTTCTTCGCCATCGGCGTCGTGCTCGTCTCCCGCGAATCGGGTTACACCGCGGACCTGACCGCGTTCCTCTTCGGCCGGATCCTGACGGTCACGCCACAGCAGCTGACCGAGACCCTGGTGGTCACCGCCCTGGTCATCGCGGCGCTGGCGCTCCTGCGACGTCCGCTGCTCGCCCGCGCGTTCGATCCCGAGGGAGCGCGGGCGACCGGGTACCGCGTGGGCCTGCTGGACCTGGCCACCAACGCCGTCATCGCCCTGGTCGTCGTCGCCGCGGTACGCGCCGTCGGCACCGTGCTGGTGATCGCGCTGCTCATCGTGCCCGCTGCGGCCGCGCGCCTGGTGTCGGACAGGCTGGCGCTCATCGTGCCGGTCGCGGCCGCCCTCGGTGCCGTTGCCGGGTGGGCCGGGCTGGCGGTCAGCTACGACGCCTCCGTCCATCACGGCCTGCGGCTGGCCTCCGGCGGCACCGTCGTCCTCGTCCTCATCGCCTGTTACCTCGGCGCGCTGGCGGCCGGAACCATCCGGCGGCGCGCGCTGACGTCCCGTACGGCGGCGGCACGGAGCACCACATGACCGAGCGTAGCGAGGGAATCGACAAGCACAGCACGTTGGTCATGAGGCCGACGAAGGAGGTCTCATGACGGCGGTCGGCCGGGCGCTCGTCGAGGCCCTGCTCCTCGGCGCGGTGGGCGGCCTGATCAGCGTTCAGGTGCTGCTGCGACGCCTGCCGTTCTTCACTCTGGCGATGACGCACGCGACCTTCCCCGGAGTCGTACTGGCCGCGATCGCCGGCGTGAACCTCTACCTCGGCGGCGGGCTGTTCGGCGTGCTGATCGTGCTGGGTGTCCTGGCGCTGTCCCGGCGACCGGAGCAGGGCACGACCACGGCGATCGGTATCATGCTGTCGGCCGGTTTCGCACTGGGCGTCATCCTGCTGTCGGCCCGCGACGGCTTCACCAAGGACCTCACGGCGTATACCGTCGGCCAGATCCTCACCGTCGGGACCGGCGACCTGGTCGCCGTCTCGACGGTCGGCGTCATCGTCATCGTTCTGTTGACCGTCGCGGGCCGGCAACTGACCTTCCGCGCGTTCGACCCCGGCGGGCACGCCGCCTCCGGATACAGCCCGACCGGCATCGACCTGGCGCTACTGCTCGCCGTCGAAGCCGTCATCATCGTCGCCGTCCCCGCCGTCGGCGCGATCCTGGCCGTGGCCGTGCTCGTCGCGCCCGCCGCCATCGCCCGCCTGTGGGCACGCGACATCTCCGTGATGAGCGCGATCGCCGTCGTCGCCGGGGCGGGCAGCGGACTGACCGGCGTCCTCATCTCCACCCGCTACGACGTGGCCGCGGGCGGCGCCATCACCGTCGTCACCGGAACGCTGTTCGCGCTCTCGCTCGCCGCGACTGCCGCCTGGTCCGCGGTGACCACGCGTCGAAGGCGCGTCCGCCGGCCGGCAGCCGATGCCCCGGCTTCGATCGTCACCGGGCAGGCGCGCATGACCGGCGCCGAGGAGGCCGGATGAGCGGGCTCACCGAACGCGCACTGGCCGACCTGCCACTGGGGGGCTGTGCGGTGTGCTCGGTGTCCAAGTGCCGTGGG
This sequence comes from Actinoallomurus sp., assembly GCA_035643735.1. Lineage (GTDB taxonomy): Bacteria > Actinomycetota > Actinomycetes > Streptosporangiales > Streptosporangiaceae > Actinoallomurus. The sequence goes on from DASQPY010000430.1 coordinate 6,820, forward strand.
CGCGACCCTGCCCCTGGCCCTGCTGGTCGGCCTCGCCGCCGCGGCCCTGCGCTGGACCCGCAGCATCGTCCCCGCCACGATGCTCGGCGGCGTGCTCGGCGCCACCGCCGCAGCGGCCGGCCTGGCTCTCTCCTTGCACTACCGCGTCGCCACCGCCGCCGGCACCGCGATCATCTGCGGCGCCCTGTTCACCGTCGCGGTCATCACCGGCCACCTCACCGACCCACGACGCGATCGGCAACCCCTCACCGGACGGCAAGAGGCCTATGACGCCATGGCCACATGACCAGCTCGACCGACCCGCCTACCGTCACCGGTAACTTCTCGATCCGACTGGAGAACCCATGTCGCTGACCGTGTCCCCTCAACTTCTCCACCAGGCACAGAACGGTGACGTCGGCGATGACGCCTTCGTCGACTGCATTCGCACCTCGCTGCCCTACGCCTGGCAGGTCATCACCGGCCTCGTCGACGACCTGCACCGCGACGGTGGCGCGTTCGCCGACAATCAGGTCCCGCCGCCGGATGAGACCGCACGCGGGCAGCTGCTGCGGATGATGGCCAGCGACGCCATGCGCGCAGCCCTGGAGAAGCATTTCGGCGTACGGCTGGCCTTCCAGAACTGCCACCGCGCCGCCGCCTTCCGCCTCGACGCCGAAGGTGAGTACCGCGCCTTCGTCACCGCACGTGCCCAGATCCTCAACCAGAAACCCGAGCTGGTCGACTGCTGACGTCCGCGGTCGGGCCGTCCGCGGCACGGCCCGACCGCGTTTCACGACCTCGGCCGAACGCCTTCATGGCGCTCGGTCAGGCTCGGACGGCGGTCCCGACGACGGATCCGGCGTCCAGCTGAGTGATGTGCCGCTGAGCGAGACGCGCGATGATCCCGTCGCGGATACGCCGCATGGCCTCGTCGTCGCACCCGGCCAGCAGTTGCCGCCACCCTGTCCCGAGCACGAGATTCCACGCCAGCTCAGGCGTCAAGGGCTGGACGAAGCCCACCTCCGACACCCGTACGTCGGCCAGTTCCAGCGAGGACAGCCAGTCGCTCAGTTTGGCCGCGGAGTTGATCCGTTCGCCGGCCGCTTTCGCAACGGGCGATTCCAGAGGATGGGAGAGCTCGTCGGCGACGGCCTCGAACATGCACCGCGCGAAGTCGACCAGTGCCCCCTGGCGCCACGTCTGGACCGCGAAACGGCCGCCGGGGCGCAGCAGTGAGACAAGGTACCGGCTTCCGGCGTCCATGTCCGGCAGGAAGAACACCCCGTAGGCCGCCTGGACCAGATCGTAGGGTTCGTCCGCGGGCCGCCAGGTGGTCACGTCATCGTGGTGGAAGCGCAGTTGCGGCAGCGTCGCGGCGGCCCGGCGGCCGTGGTCGACCAGCGCGCCGGCCAGATCCACGGCATCGACCCGGCCGACGGGGCCGACGGGGCCGACGGCGCGGGCCGCCGGCAGAGCCGACGCGC
>DASQPY010000431.1:0-7212 GCA_035643735.1 Actinoallomurus sp.
TCCTGGCGCAGCCACGGAAGCGAGACCCGGGGCGAGGTCGAACGAGAGATCACCGAACGCACGGAGGCCGCCGGCCGCACGGTGAACGCCTCACCGGATGACCCGCAGTACGAGGTCCGCAGCGACAAATCCGGCCGCAAGGCAGTGCACAAGCGCGACGCACTCCGCAAGAAGAAGCACTGATCCTGGCGCCTGACCTGACCGCACCGTCCCAGCGTGCCAGGGCGGGCCGTGTCCGCTCCCGCCGGTAACCCGCGGCGCCGTAACCCCCTGCGCCGGCACCCTCGGCGGCCCCTCGGCCGTTCGTCCGTAACGCGATGGCCGGTCGGCTGACGCGACCGGTTCACGGCCGGGGCCCGTTCGGTGCTGCCGCCGGACTTCACCCATCGTCCTCCCGACTTGTGGCCTAGGTCGGAGGTCCAACCTTTCTCGGCGGGGGAGCCGATGTGATGCCCGCTAACGTGGCGCAGGCTGGTGCTGTACGTCGGGAATCAGCCGACCGCACAACGTGTTGGCAATCATGCTTACATGATTACGTCTTAGCCTCCGGGAGGAATCACCGTGGGAATGCCGGACAACGGCTGGATGGTGATGATGTCGTTCCGCCGCGACAACTCGGTGGTCAGGGAGCGCCTGAAGGCCGGGACGGTGCGCCGCATCGCCGGTTACGCCCGCCCGTACGTCCGCGAGCTCGTGCTTTTCCTCGTGCTGAACGCGATCGCGGCGGTCGTCGTCGTGGCGAACCCCCTGCTGCTCAAGGGGATCATCGACCACGGCATCGCCCACCACCGCAGCGGCGTGGTCGTGACGCTGGCCATCGCCGTCGGCGTGCTGGCGATCGTCGACGCGGTGCTCGGCCTCGTCCAGCGCTGGTACTCCGCGCGCATCGGCGAGGGGCTGATCTACGACCTGCGCACGCAGGTCTTCGACCACGTACAGCGGATGCCGGTGGCGTTCTTCATGCGCACCCAGACCGGTGCGCTGGTCAGCCGGCTCAACAGTGACGTCATCGGCGCGCAGCGCGCCCTCACGACCACGCTGTCCTCGGTCGTCTCGAACGTCATCAGCCTGATCCTCGTGCTGATCACCATGCTCGTGCTGTCCTGGCAGGTCACGCTGATCGCGCTGGTCCTGCTGCCGATCTTCATCTTCCCGGCCAAGTGGGTCGGGCGGCGGCTGCAGAAGATCAGCCGGGAACAGATGCAACTGGACGCCGAGATGGGCTCGCTGATGACCGAGCGCTTCAACGTGGCCGGCGCGATGCTCGCCAAGCTGTACGGCCGCCCGGAGGACGAGTCGGCGATGTTCTCCGATCGCGCGGCACGCGTGCGCGACATCGGCGTCATCGCCGGGATGTACGGCCGGGTGTTCTTCACCGCCCTCACCCTCGTGGCCTCACTGGCCACCGCGATGGTCTACGGCGTCGGCGGGTCACTCGTCGTGAACGGCAGTTTCCAGCTGGGCACGCTGGTGGCGCTGGCCACACTGCTCACCCGCATGTACGGGCCGCTGACCGCGCTGTCCAACGTGCACGTCGACGTCATGACCGCACTGGTCAGCTTCGACCGGGTCTTCGAGGTGCTCGACCTGCCGCCGATGGTGGCAGAGAAGGCGGACGCCACGCCGCTGCCCGCCACCGGCGACGCGCCCGCCGTGGAGTTCGACGACGTCACCTTCAGCTATCCGTCCGCCGCCGAGGTCTCGCTGGCCTCGCTGGAGTCGATCGCGCGCACCGACACGGCGCCCGGCCGTGAGGTCCTGCACGGCGTGGACTTCCGCGTCGAACCCGGTCACCTGACCGCGCTCGTCGGACCGTCCGGAGCCGGGAAGACGACCATCACCCAGCTCGTGTCCAGGCTCTATGACGTGTCCGGTGGCGCCGTGCGCGTCGGCGGGCAGGACGTACGCGACGCGACACTGGAGTCGCTGCGCGGCGCCATCGGCGTGGTGACCCAGGACGCCCACCTGTTCCACGACACGATCCGCGCCAACCTGGTCTACGCGCGGCCGGACGCCACCGACGAGGAGCTCACCGAGGCGCTACGGGCGGCCCAGATCGGGGACCTGGTCGCGGACATGCCCGACGGCCTGGACACCGTCGTCGGGGACCGCGGCTACCGGCTGTCCGGTGGTGAGAAGCAACGGCTGGCGATCGCGCGGCTGCTGCTCAAGACGCCCTCCGTCGTCGTGCTCGACGAGGCGACCGCCCATCTGGATTCCGAGTCCGAGGCCGCCGTGCAGCGCGCGCTGAAGACCGCGCTGGCGGGGCGTACCTCGATCGTCATCGCGCACCGCCTGTCCACGATCCGCGAGGCCGACCAGATCCTCGTGATCGACGAAGGCCGCGTGGTGGAGCGGGGCCGGCACGACGAACTCCTCGACCGCGGAGGCCTGTACGCCGAGCTGTACCACACCCAGTTCGCCACGCAGGCGAGCCGGGGTGACACCGTGGCCGCCGCGGCTTCGCAGGCATGAGGGGCGGGGGCGGAGACCGGGAGGAGTGAGACCGACGGGGCAGGGTAGACCCAGCGTGTGAGCACTGCGTATATCGCCCGAGTGCGCTGGGTGATCATCGCCGTGTCAATCGCCTGCGCGAGCGGTCTCGTCCTGACGGGGACACGGGCCGGCGCGGACCCGGACTACGCCGGCCGCGCCCGGGTGTTCGGGCTGGCCGAGGCGGACACCGGCTCGCGCGTGCTGTTCGCGCCGGCCCGCAGGGTCCAGCCCGGAGGACCTGAGACGGTACGACCCACCGGTGTCGGGCGCTACGCGCCGCTGACGTTCGCGCCCGGAGCGGTGATCAGAGCGTCGGCGCCGATCGTCGGCGACGGCGTCACCGACTACGTACGCGGCATCAGGCTGACTCCGGAACAGCTCAACGAGGGCCTGCGAAAACTGCACCGGCGACTTCATCCGCCTTTGGACCGCGCCCACATGTTCGAGCTGTGGTTCGACGGCCGGGGCCGGATCGTCCGCATGCAGCACTACTTCAGTCCCTGATCGGGGACCTGAAGTCGGCGGGACCAGATCGAATCGGGGGACACCATGAATCGTCCGCTCGTCCTGACGGGCGTCGCCCTGAGCGCCGCCATCGCGCTCACCGGGTGTGGCGGAGGCAAGAAGGCCGCCACCGTCGCCGAGAGCGCCTCCGCCAAGGCCCGGCATCGCACTCCCGCCGAGACGCGCGCGCCGGCCGCCACGGCGACCGTCGGGGGCACCGTGCGGGTCGGCGGCTTCTGCAAGGCCACCGGGACGGTCGGCAAGACCTCCAGCGGGACCTGGGCGCGCTGCGCCAAACGTCCGGGCGACACACGAGCGCACTGGTACGCCCAGGGGCCGTCGCGCGGGGGCGCGCGTGCGGGACAGTTCTGCTCCAAGGCGGGCCAGACCGCGACCTCCTCGACCGGCACCAAGCTGACCTGTAAGAAAAAGGCCGGGGAGAGCCGTCCGCGCTGGCGGACGAAGTAACCGAAAGGCCCCTGCCCGCCGGGCGTTGTGCGTCCGCCCGGCGGACTTTACTCAGACGCATTCTCGATTCCACACGACTGTCGCACGCCCGGATGACCCTGGACCACGGCAGGCGATTTCTCAACCGCGGAGCTGGATGCCATGAACAGGACAAAGCGTGGGCTGCGGCGGTTCGCCGCCCTCCTGGTCGGCTGCGGCGCGGCCGGACTGGTGATCGGCTGGAGCTACGCCGAGCGACCCTAGGGGGTGTAGGGCAGGGATTCGTCAGGCGCTCCTCGATCGCCGGCGGTCATTCGCGCCCGCTGGGCCGGTAGCCGAGCCGGCGGAGTTCGGCGCCGGCGATCTTCTCGACCTGGGTGACCTGCTTGAGCGTGAGGTGCTCCTGCCACATGCCGATGTCGTCGTCGCCCACGCCGTGAAGGGCGCTCTTCGCGATCCGCTGCCCCAAATAATCGGATATGTCGCCCAGACTCTCCCGGGTGCGCGTCACCAGGTCCTCATAGCGGACCGTGAGCAGCTGCTCCTCGGGGATCTGCGCGCGGAGCTTGGCGCTGAGCCGGATCGATCCACGCCAGCGCAGTGCGCACTTGACCGCAACGCCGGCGCGCGGCCAGCGCATGCGCTCGGTGGTGTCCTCGACGCCGAGGAAGGCGTTAGGGAACACCTCGTCGAGGTTGGCGAAGCCGGGCCGGAACCAGGCCAGGCAGCGCTCGTCGGTGAGCATGCCGGCGACGACGTCCCGGCCGTCGCGGATCACCTGGATCAGCTGCGCGTCCGGAAAGGCGTCCAGGATGACGTCGGCGCTGTAGATCAGATCGGGTGTGGCGTCGGCGAACCGCTGGATGCCGCGCGGGTCGGCGCAGGTGCCGTCGGGGCCCATCCGGCCCAGGTCGCGGCACTGCGCGGGGCACTCGCCGCATCCGTCAGGGGCGACCTGCCAGCTCTGCGCGTACGCGTCACGCATCACCCGGGCCGCGCCGGCTCCGCGCTCGGTCGCGATCGAGGGGCGGCGGGCGAACGCGTAGACGGTACGCACCACGTTGGGGCGGCCCATCGTCAGATGGAACGCCGCCGACTGTCTGATGGCGCGCGCCACCAGGTCCGTCCCCGAATGGGGTGCGCCGAGCAGGAAGACCGGACGCCGGACCTTGGTGCCGTTGACCACCAAGATGTGGGGGGACGTGGAGCGCGTGGGTGTCACCAGCGTGTCACCTCGGGTGGATCGTCTCGCGGGCGGTCGTCAGCCGACGACCGCGAGCGCGTCGATCTCGACGAGCAGACCCTCGGCCAGTCCGACGAACACCGTGGTGCGCGCCGGATAGGGCTCGCTGACGAACTTCTCATAGACCGCGTTCATCTCCGCGAAGTCCTCCTTGCGGGTGAGGTAAACGCGCAGCATCAGGACGTCGTCGAAACCGGATCCCGCCTCTTCGAGCACCGCCTGGACGTTCTGCAGCGCCTGCCGGGTCTGCTCGCCCACGGTCTCGCCGACGATCACGCCCGTGGAGGGCTCCACCGGCACCTGACCCGCGATCTGCAGGATGCCGCCCTTCCGGACGCCCTGGCTGTAGGCCGCCGCCGGCGGGGGAGCCTTGGCGGTACGGATCGCGATCTTGTCACTCATGCGGGCTTCTCATCTCCGGGTGTCCGGCCGCACGGCCGCGAGACCGTCGACAGTCTTAGAGGGATGGTACTGACTTCGAGCGTCACATGGTCACGCCGGGCCGATCCGGAAGCGACTCACCTGCGCGAACGATCAGGCGGTCCGTTTCGTCCAACCGGAACCCCAGGCTGGGCGATCCCGGACGGCCGCTCCGCCCTGCCGGCGGCCAGAGCAGACCTTTGCCAGCCGCTGACCTGCCGGTGCGGGCTCGGGCGTATGTGCACTGGTTGACTCGGCCGGATCGCAGGCGCCGGCGTTCGCAGGCCGGCGCGGGGGGCAACGTGTGCGGCGCCGTTCGACGCCGCGCTGAGGGGGGCGATGATGCCGCTACGACTGATCAAGGGCCGCTACCGGATCCTGCACAGCCAGCCTGATGGCGACTCGGTGCACTTCTTTCCCGACGACGCCGAGGCGTTCGCGAAGCTGAGGATCAGGGCCCACCTCAGCGCGGCCGGCAGCGTGCAGCTGCGACTCGACGCCATCGACGCGCTGGAGACCCATTACACGCCCCGCGCCCACGGAGGCTTCACCCAGCACCAGCCGCTCGCGCTGGCGCATGCTCCCGCCGACCGGCTGCTGGCCCTGCTGGGCTTCAGCGACGTCAAGCGCGAGCGCGAGACCATCGTCAGTGCCACGCCGGACGAGACGCCCGGCTACATCCTGACCCGTTTCGCCGACAAGTACGGCCGGCCGGTCGCCTTCGCCTACGCGGGCACCGCCGACAAGGCCGATCTGGGGCAGGTCCAGGTCACGGGCCCGATGCTGCGGCAGAGTGTCAACTACCAGCTGCTCGCCGAGGGGCTGGTGTACCCGACCTTCTACAGCAAGCTGTATCCCGACCTGCGCGCCGAGCTGACGGGGGCCTCACAGTCCGCGCGTACCGCGGGCAACGGCGTGTGGACCGGGGACGCCACCACCAGCGGAGCCACGATCACCGGCCTCGCCGACCTGAACGACCAGGTGGTCATCCTGCCGAAGCTGTTCCGCCGTCTCGTCGACTATCTGGCGTTGGGCGCGGGTGAGGTCTCTCTTGACCGTTTCACGTCGTTCCTCGCCACGAGGAACGACCGGCTGTTCGTCATCTCCGAGGCGCACGCCACCGGCCTGGACACCATCACCGCGGTGGCCGGACAGAAGCTGCGGCTCACCCACCCGCCCGAGGACCTCATCTTCCTGGAGGCCTGAGGCACATCTGTCGGAGGGGAGCGAAATGATCTGTCCATGACCATCCTCCTGCTCCATTCCATGTACGGAAGGCGGCCGGCGGTGCTGGACGCCGCCGGCCGTCTCCGGGCCACCGGCCACGAGGACGTGGCGCCCGATCTCTACGACGGCCGTACGACCGGCGACGTCGATGAGGGCGTGCGGATCAAGGACGAGATCGGCTGGGCGGAGCTGCGCCGCCGTGCCGCCGCCGCGGCGGCGGCGCACACCGGGGACCGCCTCGTGTACGCGGGGTTCTCCCTGGGGGCGGGCCTGCGCAGCAGCTCGCGTTCGAGGATGGCGGGGCGGCCGGTCTGCTGCTGATGCACGGCGTCATGGACGTCGGCGACAAGGCCGGCGGCCTGCGCGTCCAGCTTCACATCGCGGACCCGGACCCCTTCGACCCACCGGAGGCGGTGGAGGAGTGGCACGCGGGGATGCACCGCGCCGGCGCGGAGGCCGAGGTGTTCCGGTATCCGGGGGCCGGGCACTTGTTCACCGACCCTGGCCTGCCCGACCACGACGCCGCGGCCGCGGACGCGGCGTGGGAGAGGCGATCGCCTGCTGACCGAGCACGCCACCGAACTCGGCGTCGAGATCCGGCGTGGCTGCGAACTGGTCGGGCTGAGCCAGGACGAGCACGGGGTGACCGTCCAGCTGGCCGACGGCACGCAGCTGCGCTCGCGCTACCTCGTCGGCTGCGACGGCGGCCGCAGCACGGTGCGCAAGCTGCTCGGCGTCGGCTTCCCCGGCGAGCCCTCGAGGGCCGACACGCTGATTGGTGAGGTGGAGCTGACCGCGTCGCCGGAGACGCTGAACGCCGTGGTGGCCGAAGTTCGCAAGACCCAGAAGCGGTTCGGCGTCATGCCCCTCGCCGA
>DASQPY010000432.1:0-4756 GCA_035643735.1 Actinoallomurus sp.
CCGCTGGATGAGCCCGAAGACACGCTCCCGGCCGGAGGCACCCGGCGGATCGGTGGCCGGACCGGTCACGGCCGCGGCCGTCGTCTGTCCCGTCATCGTCCGGTCCGCCCTCGTGCGGCGTACACGGCGGCAAGGATGATCACTGCCTGCACCATCTGCGCGAGGGAGTCCGCGAGGTCGTGCTTGATGAGCGTCGCGCGTACGAGCTGGATCAGTAGCGCGCCGGCCACGGTGCCCAGCACCCGGACCCGGCCGCCGGTGAGGGGTGTTCCGCCGACCACGACGGCGGTGATGGCGGACAGCTCCATCAGCAGTCCCAGCGACGACGGGTCGCTGGCCTGCAACCGCGCCGTGGCGAGGATGCCGGCCGCCGCCGCGAGCAGGCCCGACGCCACGTACACGAGCAGCAGGATCCGCCTGACCGGCAGGCCGGACAGCTCACTCGCCGTGCGGTTCCCGCCGATGGCGACCAGCCGCCGGCCGAACGTCGTACGGCGCACGATCGCCATCACCACGACGGTGAGCACGGCCGCGACCACGACCGGCAGCGGGACGCCCACCACACTGGATGAGCCGAGGCTCAGCAGGCCGGGGTTCTGGATGTCCTTCAGCTGCCCGCCCGCGACGACGAGCGCGATCCCCCGGCCTCCCACGAAGAGCGCGAGCGTGGCGACGATCGGCTGTACGCCGACGAACGCGACGAGGGACCCGTTGACCAGCCCGACCGCGGCGCCGCCGAGCAGCCCCGCGACGATGGCGGGCACGACGCCGTACCCGAGGTAGAGAGGGATCAGCGCGGTGGCGAGCGCCATCACCGACCCGACCGACAGGTCGACGCCCTCGGTGCCGATGACCAGGGCCATGCCGAGCGAGACGATGACGACCGGCGCCACCTGGACGAGCTGGGTACGCAGGTTCTCCAGCGACAGGAAACGCGGTGTGATCGCGACGTTGACGACGACGAGCGCAGCGATCGCCGCGTACACGCCGTAGTCCTGCAGCCAGGCGAGGACCCGCCCGCGGTCCAGCCGTGAGACGGGCAGGGCGGCGGTGCCGGTCATCCGGACCGTCCTGCCACGCCGTCGCCGGTGTTCGCCGCCATCGTGGTCATGACGCCCTCCTCGGTGAGGTCGGCTCCGCTGAGCTCGCCGACGACCGTGCCGTCCTTGAGCACCACGACGCGGTCGGAGCCCTCGACGAGCTCCTCCAGGTCCGCGGAGATCAGGAGTACGCCGAGCCCGTCCTGGGCGAGTTCGTCGATCAGCGCCTGGACCTCGGCCTTGGCCCCGACGTCGATGCCGCGGGTCGGCTCGTCCAGGAGCAGGATCCGGGGTTCGGTGGCGAGCCAGCGGGCGAGCAGGACCTTCTGCTGGTTGCCGCCGGACAGCTCGGCGACCCGCTGGTGCGGGCCGGCGGCCTTGATGCGCAGCCGCCGCATGAACGTCTCGACGATCCGGTCGATGCGCGCCTCGGAGACGACGCCGCCGCGGGAAAGGCGGGGAAGCGCCGCGAGCGCGATGTTCTCCCGTACGGACAGCGACGCGATGACGCCCTCGGCCTTGCGGTCCTCCGGCAGCAGGGCCACGCCGGCCCTGATCGCCGCGGCGGCCGACCCGTGGCGCAGCGGAGCGCCGGCGACGGTCACCCGCCCGCCGTCGAGTGGCAGCGCACCGGCGATGGCCTTCGCGGTCTCGGTTCGGCCGGCGCCGAGCAGCCCACCGAGGCCGACGACCTCGCCGGGCCGGATCGCGAGCGAGACGTTGTCGAGCACGTGCCGGCGGGTGAGACCGGACGCCTCGATGACCGGGGCGTCGCGTGCGGCGTCGTGGGCTCCAGAGAACTTGGTGACCCCCTCCGCGCGTACGTCGGAGACCGGACGGCCGAGCATCAGCGCGACGAGGCGCAGCCGGTCCAGCTCCGCGAGAGGGCCCTGGTGGACCACCCGGCCGTCGCGCAGCACGGTGACACCGTCGCAGATCCGGTACAGCTCGTCCAGACGGTGGCTGACGTAGATCACCGAGATGCCCCGCTCGCGGAGCCGGCCGATCACCCCGAAGAGGGTGTCCACCTCCCGTGGTTCGAGGGAGGACGTGGGTTCGTCCATGACGACGACCCGCGCGTCGACCGAGACGGCGCGGGCGAGCGCGATCATCTGCTGGACGCCGACGCCCAGCGTCCGCAGCGGGCTGCGGACGTCGACGTCGATGCCGTACGCCGCGAGGGTGCGCTCGGCCTCCCGGTGCATGCCGCCGAAGTCGATGAGGCCGAACCCACGACGCGGCTCCCGGCCGAGGAACAGGTTGCGCGCGACACTCATCGACGGGACCAGGCCGATCTCCTGGTGGACGGCCTGGATCCCGGCGCGCTGGGCGTCGAGCGCGCCGGCGAACTCCACCCGCCGCCCGGCGAGACGCACCTCGCCCTCGTCGGGGCGGTGCACGCCGGTGATCACCTTGATCAGGGTGGACTTGCCGGCGCCGTTCTCCCCGACCAGGGCGTGCACCTCGCCGGGTGCCAGGCCGACGGACACCCGGTCGAGGGCGACGACTCCGGTGAACCGCTTGACGATGCCGCTCACCTGGAGCAACGGTTCTGCCACGGTCAGAACGCCGAGGAGACGGACTGCCGTGCGTTGGACGCGTCGTACTCGCGGTCGGTGATGATGACCTTGTCCGGGATGGCCTCGCCGCCCAGGAACCTGGTCAGCGTCTGGAAGGCGAGCGGCCCGAAACGCGGGTTGCTCTCGATGACCGCCGAGATCCAGCCGCTCGGGATCTGCGACACGGCGTTCCGCGTGCCGTCCACGGTAACGATCTTGATCTGGCCGGCCTTCTTGCCCGCGCCCTTGAGCGCCGTCACCGCGCCGAGGCCCATCTCATCGTTCTCGGCGTAGAGGCCGTTCACGTCCGGGTTGCTCTGGATCAGCTGCTCGGTGACCTGCTGGCCCTTCTCCCGGGTGAACTCGGCGGTCTGCTGGAAGGTGATCTGGATCCCGGGTGCCTTCTGCTTGATCTCGTCCTTGAAGCCGTTGGTCCGGTCCGTGGTGACGTTGTTGCCCGACGCGCCGAGCAGGATGGCGACCTTGCCCTTCCCGCCGAGCGCCTTCGCCATCTGGTCGGCCGCCCGCTTGCCCTGCTCGTAGAAGTTCGACCCGATGAACGTCACGTAGTCCTTGCACGCCGTCGCGTTGATCTGGCGGTCGACCGTGATGATCGGGATGTGCTTGGCGGAGGCCTGCCGCAGCACCGGCTCCCATCCGTCGGAGTTGAGCGGCGCGATGATGAGCGCCTGCGCCCCCTGCGCGATGAGCTGCTGCACGTCGCTGATCTGCTTGTTGAACTGCGACTGCCCGTTCGTCGCCTTCAGGTTGCCGATGCCCAGCTTTTTCGCCTCGGACTTGATCGAGGCGGTCTCGGCGATGCGGAACGGGTTCGCCTCCTTCTCGGACTGGGAGAACCCGACCGTCCCGCTCTTCAGGTCGAACTTGGTCGCCCCGAACTTGGAGATCGTGCACGACGGGGCGTTCCCCGACGGGGTCTGGACGACCTGCTGCTGGCCCTGCGTGTCCTGCGCGCCGGCCTGCTTGTCGTCCTCGGACTTGGCGCAACCGGCGGCGGCGACGGTCAGTACGGCGACGAGCGCGGCGGCGCGCACGCCACGGCGCGGAGGGACGGTCATGGGCGGATCCTTCCCGAAGGTGGGTGAAGGCACCCGTATTGAGCCACTTGCGATCGTCTTCTGTCAACATCGATCTGAATATTGCAATTGTGGTCACGGACGCTCATGCTGAGGCCGTCTCCGCCCCACGCAGATGGGAGCCCGTCCTTGTACGCGCCGCGATTCCCCGGAACGGCCCGCCCTCGTGGCCCGGCCTCCGCCATCGGCCTCGCCCTCGTGCTACTCGCCGTCCTCTTCGTGCCGGCGGGAGCGTCGGCCGCGCCCCGCCCGAAGGCGCAGACCCAGCTGACCACGCCGTGGACCCACGAGGTCTCCCCCACGAACGCCCTGCCGGACTACCCGCGCCCGCAGCTGACGCGTTCCCGCTGGCAGAACCTCAACGGCAGCTGGCAGTTCGCCGAGGCCTCCCCTGGCGAGACGCCCCCGACGGGCAAGGACCTGGCGGACCGGATCCTCGTCCCGTACCCGGTGGAGTCCGCGCTGTCCGGGATCCACAAGCACGTCGACCACATGTGGTACCGCCGGACGGTCACCGTGCCGCGCTCCTGGCACGGCGAACGGCTGCTGCTGCACTTCCAGGCCGTGGACTACCGGTCCGTCGTCTACGTCAACGGCGTCCAGGTCGCGACGCACACCGGCGGCTATGACTCCTTCACCGCCGACGTGACCGGCGCGTTGAAGGGCGCCGGCCCGCAGGAGGTCATCGTCGGCGTCGACGACACCACCGACATCGACGGGCAGCCGGTCGGCAAGCAGCGCCAGGCCGGCGACGGCATCTTCTACACGCCGTCCTCGGGCATCTGGCAGACCGTGTGGATGGAACCGGTGGCCGCCGCGCACATCGACCGGATCGACACGACGCCCGACCTGGCCGCCAAGGCGCTCCGGCTGACCGTACGCGCGTCCGGCGTCACGTCGCAGACCGTCGAGGCCACCGCGTACGCCGGACACCGGAAGGTCGGGCAGGTGACCGGCCGGGCCGGCACCGAGCTGCGGATTCCCGTCCCGCACCCGCACCTGTGGACCCCCGGCGACCCGTACCTCCACACGCTGAAGGTCCGCATCCTCGACGGCCACA
>DASQPY010000433.1:0-3447 GCA_035643735.1 Actinoallomurus sp.
GCGAAGTGACCGGACAACGAGGCCAACAGGCCCCCGAACGCCCTGCCGTGACCTGTGTCGTCTACCGCTGGGCCGAGCGGCCGTCTCGTTCTGATGTCGCGTTACACCACATCACGATCGAGACGGCCGTCCTCACGACCACACCCCCATCAAGCAGCTGACCAGCGGCGACGAGCACCGGCTGGGCTATCTACAGCTGCCGTATCAGATTGCCTGCTGTGCGGGCTCCTTCGTGCGCGGGCGGCTTCGATCGATGCCTTTGTGGGTGTGTCTAGTTGCGGCCTGCCATGACCCCGCCGTCGACGTTGAGGATGGCGCCCGTGGTCCAGCTCGAGGCCGGCGAGAGGAGGAAGGTGATCGCGGAGGCCAGGTCCTGCGGGGTGCCGACTCGGCCGAGCGGGTGCAGGTCGGCCATCTGCTGCAGCGTGGCTTCCCGCTGGTCCGCGGGAATCCAGTCGAAATGGGGCGTATTGGTGACGGCGGGAGCCACGGCGTTCACACGGATGCCCTCGCCGGCGAGCTCGATGGCCAGGTTGTGCGTGAGTGCGTGCAGGCCCGCCTTGGCCATCGAGAACGCCGACGACGGTGTCGCGGCGAGGGCCTGGTGCGCCCACATGGCGCCAACGTTCACGATGGCGCCGCCCTGACCGCCGGCGATCATAGCCCGGACGATGGTCTGAGTTAGGAAGAAAGTCGCCCTGTTGAGGTCGTGATAGGAGTCGTAGTCGGCTACCTCGTGGTCGAGGAAGGTCTTGAGCCGGACGAGCCCCGCCGAGTTGACGAGGAGGGTGGCGTCAGGGTGGTCCTCCGCCAGTTGCTTCTGCGCCTCGACGACCTGGTCCCAGTCCGTCAGATCAGCCGCGATCGACCACGCGCTGCCGGAGCGCGACAGGCTTGCCACGGCGTCGTCGAGTTTCCGACCCGGGCGGCCGACGATCACCGCACTGCCGCCCTCTGTGATCACGTCCTCCGCGGTCTTGAGGCCGATGCCGCTGGCGCCGCCGATCACGACGATTTTCTTGCCTTCGAAGTCCGTGGCCACGCGAATCATTCTCCGTTCAGGTACGAACACTTCTGTCTTATTCTGCGTTCTACACTTACCACGACAGAGTCGACAGCAGCTCTACACGGCATCTACGGCGCCGATTGCACTGGCAGGGCAGGGAGCTGACGGGAAATAACTTATAGTCCGCCACGATTCCTCAATTAGGCGAACTTGTGACAGCACATAACCAAGCTGAATTCGTAGGGTCCGCCGGGTCGTGGTCTTGGTGATGGCTGTTGTATGCCGGGAGTATGAGGTATGCGCAAAGGGGCGGGTACACGCCTGCCGAGCAGCAGCGGCGTGAGCGGTTGAGGCTGGAGGCGGCCGAGCGGTTCGCGCGGGGGGACCCTACCAGCTAGATCGCGCGGGCTCCCTGGCCAGCAGGTTGTTGGCCGTCGTATGCGAGAACGCGCCAGCTGCACGGCTCGCCGGCTTGCGGGAGGAGGGGGCGCCGGCCCACTCCCAAAAGTCCCGCAGGCCGGCGTACAGCTGCTCCGTGGTCGTGTACGAGGACGGGTCGGGCTTGCCGTCGTAGCCGTCGACGTCCTCCAGCAGCGGAGGCGGGGTGGCCGCCGCGACAGCGCGGCCGCGACAGCGCGGCCGCGACGGTCCCGGCCCGGGACTCCCGGAGCACCGCCGGGCGTCAGATCGAACGGTGCCCTGACACGGCCTCGCGCAGCCGCGGCAGCGCCAGGGCGAGCTGCTCGTCCACCGCGGCCGGGTCGGTGCGGTTGAGGTCCTGCATCCCCCTCCGGGTGGGAAGCGAGGTGTCGATGTCGATGAGATCGTCGCGCAGACCGGCGACGATCTCATCGGCGACCTCGTCGACGGGGCGCCGGCCGAAGCCGAGGTCGTCGCCCGCCGCGTTGGTGTCCATCATCGGCGTGGCGGTGGCGCCGGGGTAGGCGGTGGCCACGTGGATGCCGGTGCCGTACAGCTCGCGGCGCAGCGCCTCGTCGAAGTTGGCCAGGCCCGCCTTGACGGCCGCGTAGACCGCGTAGTACGGCAGGCCGACCCGTGCGATTCCCGAGGCGATACCCAGAATCCCGGCCGGCCGGGTCGCCCGGTCGGCCGCGCCGCCCGCGCTCTCCTTCAGGTGCGGCAGGGCGGCACGGGCGAGCAGGATCGGGGCAACCAGGTCTACATCGATCATGGCATGGATCTCGGCCTCGCTGACGGATTCCAGCTCACCGGCCCGGACGTTGCCCGCGTTGTTGATCAGTAGGTCCAGTCCGCCGAGTGCGGTCACCGTCTGCGCCACGAGGCGGGCCGGGACGGCGGCGTCGGCCAGGTCCGCCGGGATCACGTGGGCGGACGCGCCGCGTTCGCGCACCAGCCGGGCGGTCTCGTGCAGGGGCTCGGCCCGCCGACCGGCCAGTGCGAGGGCACCACCGAGGTCGGCGAGGCGCAGGGCCAGCGCCCGCCCGATACCGCTGCCGGCGCCGGTGATCAGGATCTTACGGTCGTCCAGCTGCATCTGAAGACTCCAAGGAGATCGTCGCGAGATGTCGGCGGGCCGTCCCGCGGACCAAGCGGTGGACCGCGGCCGCGGCGGCCACCGATCTGGGGCGGGTCATGTGGTCGAATCGCCCCATTCTAGTTAAGTGTACCGTTCAGTACAGTACGTGACTGTACCATTCAGTACATGGATCGACCAAAGGCACCCCTCGCGCGTCAGGCTGCCAACCGGTCACGCCCGACGACGGAACGAGGACGCCGAACGAGAGACGCGATCGTGACGGCCGCTGGACGGCTGATGTACGAGCGCGGAGTCGCTGCCACCAGCCTGGACGACGTGCTGGCGGCCTGCGGAGCGGGAAAGTCGCAGCTGTACCACTACTTCGGCGGCAAGCACGAGCTGATCGCCGCGGTCGTCGACCATCAGCTGCGGCAGATCCTGGCCGCCCAGCCGCGCCTGGCGCACCTGGCGAGCTGGGCGGACTTCGACGACTGGGCCGCGGATCTGCTCGCGGCGCACACCGGTCCCGCCGGCCCGCGCGCCTGCCCGCTGGGCGGCATGGCCGGCGAACTGGCCTGCGACGCGAACCTGCGCGACGAACTCGACGCCGCCTTCCGTACCTGGGAGTCCTACCTCGCCCGTGCCCTGACCCGGCTCCATGCGCGGGGCGAACTCCGCGGCGACGCCGATCCGGACCGGCTGGCCGCCGCCGCCATGGCGGCCCTGCAGGGTGGGCTGATGCTCGCCAACCTGCGGTCCGACGTCACCCCGTTGCGCGACGCCCTGACCATGGCGCTGGATCATCTGCGCACCGCCCGGGCCTGAGACCCCGGCCGGCGCACGTGCCGTCGGGAGACTTCACCGCCGACGAACGGGCCGCCGTCGCCGACGACCGCGACCGAGCCTACGTCGCGATGGCGGAGACACTCGCCGCGTGGCGGGC
>DASQPY010000434.1:0-5771 GCA_035643735.1 Actinoallomurus sp.
GCTGCTGCCGACCGAGGCGTCGACCCGCGAGCGCGCCCAGGTACGTGCCCTGCAGGGGCACGCCTTCATGCTGCAGAGCCGCTACACCGACGCCGTCGACTGCTGCCGCGAGGCCATCGCCGTCGCGGTCGCCGTGGGCGCGCGTGACCTGGAGGGGCATGCCCGCAACACGCTCGGGGTCGGCCTCACGATGATCGGCGAGACCACGGACGGCCTGGCCGAACTCGCCAACGCGCTGCGGATCGCCAAGTCCCGTGAGGACACCTGGGAGCTGGGCCGTACCTACGTCAACTTCTCCGACGCCCTGCTGTGGACGGGCCGCTGGGCGCAGGCCGCCGAGGTCGGCATGGAGGGCGTGCACGTCTGCCGCAGTCTCGGCTACGGCCGTACGACCTGCATGTGCGCGGCCGGCAACACCCTTGCGGCGCTGCTGCGCCTCGGCCGCTGGCCGGACGCGGACCGCCTCGTCGACGAGGTGAACGACATCGACGCCCCGCCCGGCCAGCGCTGGGGCGTCACGCTGGCCATGACCGAGCTGGACCTGCGCCGGGGCCGCCTGGAGGACGCGCGTCGGCACCTGGCCACCGTCGCCGACGCGGCCGCGCGTGCGGACGGCAAGGAGCTGGTCAGCTCGTACCGCGTCTGCGCGGCATGGCTGGCGATCTCCGCGGGCGACTACGAGGAGTCGCGCGAGCACGTACGCGTCGGCCTGTCGCTGATCCGCGACAGTGAGTACATCCGCATCGGCCCTCAGCTGTGCTCGATCGGCCTGTGCGCCGAGGCGGCGCTGAACGGCGATCCGGAGGCGCTCCTCAAGGAGTGCCGGGAGTTCCTCAGCGGCCTGACGGGTGCCCCCGAGCCCGAGGCGTACGGACTGCACGCCGAGGCCGAGGCGACGCGGCTCACGGGCCCGAATCCGAGCGCCTGGCAGGCCGCCATCGCCGCCTGGGAGGGGCTGGGAGAGCCCTACCACGTCGCGTACTGCCGGTTCCGCGCCGCCGAGGCGCTCCTCGCGGTGAAGGGCTCACGCGACGAGGCGCTGACCCTCCTGCGCTCGGCTCACGAGACGGTCACGCGGCTGGGCGCGGTCACCCTGCTGGAGAAGATCGAGACCCTGTCCCGCCGTGGCCGCCTGGAGCTCGTACGGTCCGCGGAGACGGTGCCGGGCCAGATGGTGCCGGGCCTGACCGCGCGGGAGGGGGAGATCCTCGCCCTGCTGAGCGACGGGCGTACGAACCGGCAGATCGCCGAGGCGCTGTTCATCAGCGAGCGTACGGTCGGCGTGCACGTGTCGCGGATCCTGCACAAGCTCGGCGTCCCCAACCGCGGCGCCGCCGCGCACCTCTTCAGAGACTTCACGCTCTAGCCTGCCAAAGAAGTCACATCGCGGTTCCAGGCGGGCGTCAGGCATCGTCGTAGGTGACTGTTAGCGTGCGGAACGTGAAGCTGGCGGTGCAGGTGAGATTGATTCCGACTCTAGAGCAGGAGCAGGAGCAGGCGCTTGCGGCGACCCTTTCCGCATGTAACAGCGCGGCGAACCTGGTGTCGACCGTGGCGTTCGAACAGCAGGTCAAGCGTAACTTCGCGCTCCGGCGTCTGACGTATCAGGAGCTGAAGGAGCGGGGGCTGGGGGCGCAGGCGGCCCAGCACGTTATCAAGAAGGTCGCCGACGCCTATACCGCTCTCGGCGCCCAGGTCCGCGACGGGCTGTTCGGCCCGTCCGGATCAAGGCGGCGGGCCAAGGCCGAATCAAAGCCGATCGTGTTCCGGTTTGGGGCGGCCCAGCCGTTCGATGACCGGAACCTGTCCTGGGCGATGGACGCACAGACCGTATCGATCTGGACCGTGCACGGTCGCGTCAAGAACATTCCGTTTGTTGGCGAGACCAGCCAGCTCAAGACGCTGGCCGCTAGTCGGCAAGGCGAGTCGGACCTGTGGCGATGGCCGAAACTTCTGCGGCAGGGGCCTGACCCAATACCGGCGGCGGACGGCGCGGGTGAAAGCTGAACTGCAGGCCAAAGCCACTAAATCCGCCAAACGCAAGCTGAAAGCACGGGCGCGCAGAGAAGCCCGTCACGCCAATGACGTCAACCACAAGATCGCTAAACAGATCGTGGCCGATGCCGCACGCACCGGACGCGGGATTGCCCTGGAGGACTTGCAGGGCATCCGCGCACGGGTACGGTTTCCCCGGCACCAGCGGGCCGCGCTATCCACTTGGCCGTTCCACCGGCTTGGAACCCACCTCGCCTACAAGGCGAAACGCGACGGTGTCCCCATCATCGAGGTGGACGCGGCCTACACCTCCCAGATGTGCCCGCGCTGCGTGCACATCTCCCGCAAGAATCGGCCCAGCAGAAACAACTTCTGCTGCCTGGTCTGCGGGCTCGCTGGCCCAGCCGACCACATCGCCGCACTCAACGTCCGCCACCGGGCGCGTACGGCGTGGGTCTTCGTCAACATGCCCCATGCAGCCGTGTCACCGTCCTCCTCGTCCAGGCCAGTTACGAGCCGCAAACCCGCACCCAAGCCGCAAGCCGCCGGGCCTGCGACTTCAGTCGCGGGTAGTTGACAGCTTCGGAGTGAAGGTGGCGCCGTGCAGGGCGCTGTCGACCAGCTCGATGGCCTCGCCGATCGCCACCAGCCGGGTGCCCTCCCGGCGGTAGATGTCCAGCACCGCCTCGACGCCGTGCGGCGGGACCGTGCCGGCCAGCTCGGTGCGTGCGGTGCGGAACCCCAGCCGGGCCGCCTCGACCGCGGCGGACACGTGCTGCCGCGCCATCCGCGACAGCGCGGCGGGATAGCGGCGCAGCACGCCGTAACGGCGGTATTCGGGGGGCACGAACTCGAACAGCCAGGCCACCGCGGTGTCCTCGAACCTCTCAGTCCCCGGCGGATGCACCCCGGTGGGCCAGCCGGGCGGAACGTAGGCGCTCACGCCCTCAGCCTACGACCTATGCGAACATATGTTCGAGTGAAGTGTTAGGACTGTAACGTCTCAGTCGCGCTCTTCGGGCTGGTCGCCGGACTCGCGGCGCTTGGTGATCCTGATGGTGCCGGACTCCAGGTCGTCGCGGCCCGGACCGGCCTCGGTGTGGAGTTCGTGGCGGCGTGACTTCTCCGCCTCCTGCTCCTCGAGCTGGATCTGCTTTCCGGCACCGCCGAACGCCGCCTGCAGGTCCGCGAACATGCCCGGCCCGAAGCCCGCGCCCGAGTCGGAGTCGCCGCGGATCGCCGACATCAGCCCGCCGCCACCTGTGCCTTCCTTCGGCCAGTCGATCACTTCTGGCGTAGGAGGCGCGGCTGCGCGACTGCGCGGGCGCTTGCGGCGCCGCCGAAACGGTGATCTCACGCATCCTCCAACGTTCGGCCGACCCTCAGGATTCCTTACGAAGACCCGCCCAGATGGTATGCGCCCTCGCAGTGATCTCGGACGGTAACCTGCGGTGCGTGTCCCTCATACTGGCCGACGTCGTCGGGATCTTCGAAGACCGTTACGATCCGGCCTGGGCGGAGACGTGGGACGCCGTCGGGCTGGTCTGCGGTGACCCGGAAGCGCAGGTCCGGCGGGTGCTGTTCGCCGTCGACCCGGTCGCCGAGGTCGCCGACGAGGCGCTCGAATGGGGCGCCGACCTGATCGTCACCCATCATCCTCTGCTGCTCCGCCCGGTGCACGGCGTACCCGCCACCACGCACAAGGGACGCCTCGTACACCGGCTCATCACCGGCGGGACCGCACTGTTCACCGCCCACACCAACGCCGACGTGGCCGACCCGGGCGTGTCCGACGCGCTCGCGCGCGCCGTGGGCCTGGAGGGGCCGCTGCGTCCGCTGAGTCCCTCGCCCGATGATCCGCGGCGCGGTCTCGGGCGTGTCGGGGAGCTGTCCGCGCCGCTGACCCTGCGGGAGTTCGCCGCGGGGGCGGCCAAGGGCCTGCCCGCCACCGCGGCCGGCCTGCGCGTCGCGGGCGATCCGGACGCGCCGGTCCGTACGGTCGCGGTCTGCGGAGGCGCGGGCGACTCTCTGCTCGGCGCCGCGCGTGGCGCGGGAGCCGACGTCTACCTCACCGCCGACCTGCGTCATCATCCCGCCTCGGAGTTTCGTGAGGCGGGGGCCACGGCACTGATCGACGCCGCACACTGGGCGACCGAATGGCCGTGGCTTCGCGACGCGGCGAAGTTGTTGGGGGAGACTAACGTAGAGACCCGGATCTCCTCCGCCGTGACCGACGCGTGGACCTTTCGATCCTTTGAAGGAAGTACGTGAAAGCAGCACCTGAAGCCCAGTTGCGGCTCCTCGATCTCCAGGAGCTCGACACCGCTCTCGACCGGCTCGAGCATCGCAAGCGCACCCTGCCCGAGCTCGCGGAGATCCAGCACGCCGAGGAGCGCCTCGGCAAGTTCAGCGACGCGTTCGTCGCGGCGCAGACGGAGATCAGCGACATCGACCGGGAGCAGAAGAAGGCCGAGCAGGACGTCGACCAGGTCCGCGCCCGCGCCGACCGCGACCAGAAGCGGCTCGACTCCGGCCAGGTCTCCTCGGCACGCGACCTGGAGAACCTCCAGTCGGAGATCATGTCGTTGCAGCGCCGCCAGTCCGATCTCGAGGAGATCGTCCTGGAGGTCATGGAGCGGCGCGAGGAGGCCGAGACCCTGCTGCGCGACGTCGAGTCCGACCGGGAGACCAGCGAGAAGACGCTGACCGAGCTGACGGCCCGCCGTGACGCCGCGTACCGCGAGATCGACGGCGAGGCCGAGCTGACCAAGACGGCACGCGCCGGGGTCGCCGCCGACATTCCGGACGACCTCCTGAAGCTCTATGACAAGCTGCGCGACCAGCACCGGGGCGTCGCCGCCACGGCCCTGCTGCGCGGCCAGTGCCAGGGCTGTCACCTCCAGCTCAACACGGTCGAGCTGAACGCCATCCGTGCCGCCGACGCGGATGAGGTGATCCGCTGTGAGGAGTGCCGCCGGATCCTCGTCCGCACCAAGGAATCCGGCCTGTGAGACTGATCGTCGAGGCCGACGGCGGCTCCCGGGGCAACCCGGGACCCGCCGGTTACGGCGCCGTCGTACGCGACGCGGTCTCCGGCGAGGTCCTGGCCGAGACCGCCGAGTCGCTGGGCGTGACCACCAACAACGTCGCGGAGTACCGCGGACTGATCGCCGCCCTCACCAAGGCGGCCGAGATCGCCCCGGACGCCGACGTCGAGGCGCGGATGGACTCCAAGCTCGTCGTGGAACAGATGTCCGGGCGCTGGCGCATCAAGCACCCGGACATGAAGCCGCTGGCCCTGGAGGCGCGCGACCTCGCGTCGGGTTTCTCCTCGGTCCGCTACACCTGGATCCCGCGCGAACGCAACAAGCACGCCGACCGGCTCGCCAACGAGGCGATGGACGCGGCGGCGAAGGGGCGTACGTGGGATCCTTCGTCTTCTTCCGCGGTTTCCGCCGCTGTTGCCGACGACGAGGAGCCTGAGCCGGCGCCCTCCACGGGCTGGGCCGCGCCGAGCGGCGTGCCGACGACCACGCTGCTGTTGCGGCACGGCGAGACCCCGCTGTCGGCGGAGAAGCGCTTCGCCGGCATCGGTGAGATCCCGCTGACCGAGGTGGGCGTCATGCAGGCACGCGCCGCCGCCAAGGCCCTGGCCGGCCGCTCCATCGACGCGATCGTGTCCTCCCCGCTCGGCCGCGCCCGGCAGACCGCCCAGGAGGTCGCCGACGTTCTTTCCCTGCCGATCCGCACCGAGGACGGCCTGCGCGAGACGGACT
>DASQPY010000435.1:0-3846 GCA_035643735.1 Actinoallomurus sp.
ACGACGACGGCGACCGCGCCGGGCAGCAGGGCGCGGAGATAGAGGTCCTGAACGGCGTCGACGTCGGCGACGATCCGTCCGAGCAGGTCGCCGCCGCGCAGCGTCCCCAGCCCGGCCGGGACGAGCCGTTCCAGCCGTTCGTACACCCGTACCCGCAGATCGGCGAGGATACGGAAGGTCGCGTCATGGCCGGTCAGCCGCTCGGCATAGCGGAACACTCCGCGTCCGATCCCGAACGCGCGCACCGCCACGATCGCCACCATGAGCATGAGCACCGGTGGGTGCTGGGCGGCACGCGAGATGAGCCAGGCCGACGTGGCCATCAGCCCGACGCCCGCGCCCGACGCGAGCGTGCCGAAGAGGACGGCCGGCGCGAGCCGGCCACGTGCCGGCCGCGTCAGCGCGACCAACCGCATGAGACTCCATGCGACCTCCCTCGTCGGAGGAGGGACCCGAGGCACTGTGCTCTTGATCCGCTCGCTCATGCGGCCACCCCGGTGGACTCGACCTGGACCGTACGGCCGGCCAGGGCGGCGAGCGCGGGCCGGTGCGCGACGAGGAGCACGGTGCGGCCGGCCGCGAGGCGCCGGACGGCCTCGACCACGGCCGCCTCGCTCTCCGCGTCGAGGTTCGAGGTCGGCTCGTCGAGCAGCACCAGCGGCGCGTCGCGCAGGAACGCACGGGCCAGCGCGACGCGCTGGCGCTGTCCGGCGGACAGCCCGGTGCCGTCCTCACCGAGGAGCGTGGCGAAGCCCCGTGGCAGGGCTTCGACGAACTCCAGCGCACCCGCGTCTCGCGCCGCGCGCCGTACCTCCTCATCGGTGGCCTCCGGCCGGCCCAGCCGGATGTTGCCGGCGACCGTGTCGGCGAACAGGTACGGTCGCTGGGGTACCCAGGCGATCCGCGCGCGCCAGGCCTCCGGGTCCAGCTCGGCCAGGCCGGTCCAGTCGACGAGCACCCGCCCGGCGTCGGGGCGTACGAACCCGAGAAGCACGGCGAGCAACGTCGACTTGCCGGCTCCGCTGGGACCGGTGAGCGCGACGGTCTCACCGGGATGCACCGTGAGCGAGAGACCTTCGATCGCCGGGGCGCCCCGGCCCTCGTAATGCACCGTCACCCCGTCCAGGCGGATCGTCGCGCGCGACGGGTCGGGGACGTCGGTACGGGTGCCGGACGCGGGGAGTGGCGTCTGGACCACCTCGAAGATCCGCTCCGCGGCCGTGAGCCCCTCTGCGCTGGCGTGGTACTGCGCGCCGACCTGACGCAACGGGAGATAGGCCTCCGGCGCGAGGATCAGGACGAGCAGCGCCGTACGCAGCCCGATGTGCCCGTCGACCAGGCGCAGCCCGATGGAGACCGCGACCAGCGCGACGGAGATCGTGGACAGCAGCTCGAGGACCAGCGCGGACAGGAACGCGACCCGAAGCGTGGACATGGTCGCCCGGCGGTGGCGGTCGGTGACCTCGCGGATCGCGCCGGCCTGTGCCTTGGCCCGGCCGAAGACCTTGAGCGTCGGCAGGCCGGCGACGACGTCGAGGAAGTGACCGGCGAGCATGGCCAGCGTCCGCCACTGCCGGTCCATCTTCGCGCCGGTGGACAGCCCCACCAGGATCGCGAAGACCGGGATGAGCGGCAGGGTCACCGCGACGGTCAGCGCCGAGATCCAGTCGCCGAGCAGGATCCGCGCGCACACGGCCGCGGGCACGGTGACGGCGAGCACGAGCTGCGGGAGGTAGCGGGAGAAGTAGCCGTCCAGCGCGTCGATCCCTCGTGTCGCGACGGTGGCGAGCTCCCCGCTGCGCTCGCCCGAGAGCCACCGCGGCCCGAGCCGCAGGACGTGTTCGAGGAGCCGGCCGCGCAGCTGCGACTTGACCGCGGCCGACGAGCGGTGGGCGGCGACCTCCTGCAGCCACACGACGAGGGCACGCGCGGCGACGACGGCGAGGAGAACCAGCATCGGTGTACGCAGGTCCGCGAGCGAGGCACCGCCGAGGAAGGCCCGGCTGATCGTGTCGGCGAGCAGTGTCGCCTGCGCGATGACCAGTCCGGCGGTGGCGGTGCCCAGCACCACGGACAGGGCGAGATAGGTACGGGTGGTCCGGGCGTACCTCAGCAGGCGGGGGTCGAAGGGCTTCACGCGACCGGCCCCGGGATGTGGCGTGTACCGATGCGCCTGCGGAACACCCAGTAGGTCCAGCCCTGGTAGAGCATGACCAGCGGGGTGAACGTCAGCGCGACGATCGTCATGATCTTCAGCGTGTACGGGGAGGAGGCGGCGTTGCTCGTGGTCAGGCCGTTCGCGGCGTCGAGCGTGGAGGGCATGACGTGCGGGAACAGCGCGAGGAACAGCGTCGCGACGGCGAACGCGATGGCCGTGCCGGTGCCGACGAAGGCCCAGCCCTCACGGCCGCGGGCGCCGGCGACGGCCGCGACGGCCAGCCCGGTGGCGGCCGCCGCCACGGTGAGCCAGGTGACCGGCTTTCCGTACAGGAGCTGGGTCAGCAGCAGGAAGAGCCCGCCGACCGCGATCGCGGCGGTCACGATGACGCGCGCGGCCCGGTTGGCACGGCGGCGTACGTCCCCGGTCGTCTTGAGCGCCACGAAGACGGCGCCGTGCAGGACGAACAGGGTCAGCGTGGTGAGCCCGCCGAGTAGGGCGAAGGGATTCAGCAGATCACCCGGTGTGCCGGCGTACTCGTGCGCGGCGTCGAGCGGCACGCCGCGTACGAGGTTCGCGAACGCCACTCCCCACAGGAATGCGGGGATGAGGCTGCCCCAGAAGATCGCGCGGTCCCAGCGTCGGCGCCAGCGCGCGTCGTTCCTCTTGCCGCGGTACTCGAAGGCCACGCCGCGCACGATCAGCGCGAGCAGGATCGCCAGCAGCGGCAGGTAGAAGCCGCTGAACAGTGTGGCGTACCACTCCGGAAACGCGGCGAATGTGGCGGCGCCGGCGACGATGAACCACACCTCGTTCCCGTCCCAGACCGGGCCGATGGTGTTGATGAGGACACGGCGCTCGGTGTCGTCGCGGCCGAGCACCGGCAGCAGCACGCCGACGCCGAAGTCGAAGCCCTCCAGGAAGAAATAGCTGGTCCACAGGAAGGCGATGATGATGAACCAGACGGTCGTGGTCGCCATGACCGGCATCTCCTCTCAGTAGGCGAACGTGAGTGACTGTTCGGTGTCGGCGCCGTCCTCTTCGGGCGGCGACAGAACCTCGGCCTCCGATGGCGGGCCGGCCTTGACGTACCGCACCATCAGGCCCGCCTCGATGACCATCAGGACGCCGTAGAGCGTGGTCAGCGCGATGACCGAGATGAGCATGGACGTGGCACCGACGTTCGGGGAGACACTCGACGCGGTCTTCAGCACGCCGTAGACCGACCAGGGCTGGCGGCCCATCTCGGTGAAGATCCAGCCCGCGGAGTTGGCGATGAAGGGCAGCGCCAGCGCGAGCACCCCGATCCGCCACACCCAGCGGTTCGCCGGCAGGCGTCCGCGCCGGAGCAGCCACAGGCCGAGGAGGGCGATGAGCGCGGTGAGGAACCCGATGCCGACCATGATCCGGAAGTTCCAGTAGGCCAGCGGGATGACCGGCTTGTAGTCCCCCGGACCGTACTTGGCCTGCTCCGCCGCCTGTACGTCGTCGATGCCCTGCACCCTGCCGTCGAAATGGCCGCTGGCCAGGAACGACAGGAGCCGCGGCACCTTGACGCTGTAGACCTCCCGGCCGCCGTCGAGTGTGCCGACGGTGAAGATCGAGAATGAGGCCGGCTGTTCGGTGGAGTACAGCGCCTCGGCGGCGGCCATCTTCATCGGCTGCTGCGCGGTCATGACCTTGCCCTG
>DASQPY010000436.1:0-10137 GCA_035643735.1 Actinoallomurus sp.
TAGCCTTCCGGCGCTCGCACCGAGGAGCACGTCCAGCGCACGGGCCGTGGCCATCGCCGCCGGCCCGGCCCGCGTGGACTTGAGGGCGAGGTCGTACGCCCACACGGTCGCCGAGAGCGGTATCGCGACGGCGAGTGCGCGACGGCCACCGGCGAGGCCCGCGACGCCGATCCCGGCGGCGGTGAGCCCGCCGGCCAGCCCGAGTGCGAAGCCGGGCCGTACGCGTCCGGACGGGATCGGTCGTTCCGGCCGTTCTTCGGCGTCGAGGTAGCGGTCGGCGTAGTCGTTGAGGGCCATCCCGGCCCAGTACTGAAAGGTGGAGGAGACCGCCATGGCGAGAGTCACCGCCCCGAACGGCCGGCCGGCCGCGGCGGCGCCGACGAAGGTGTCGCCGGGGACGGTCAGCGCGGCGGGTGCGCGGACCAGTTCGGCGATGACGCGAAGGCCGGGGAGTCCGCCGGTGGCCGCCGGTCCGGTCCGGGCGATCTCTCCGATGAGGTCGCTCACCGCGCACCCGCCCAGACGCGCAGCGCGTCGTACTGCGCGGCCAGCGCGTGGTCCACCTCGCCGGCCGGATCCTTGAAGAAGAAGGCGAGCTCGCTGACCGGCCCGGCCTGCCCGGACTCGTGGGCGAGTGCCATCAGCCGGGCGAGGTCGAGGATGAGTGGGGCGGCCAGCGCCGAGTCGCAACCCTGCAAGGTGAACTGCAGGCTCATCCGCGCGCCGAGGAAGCCCTCGAACGCGACGTGGTCCCACGCGGTCTTCCAGTCGCCGAGGTCGGCGACGTAGTCGATGTGGACGTCGCCGTCGACCGGGTAGCCGAGTGTCTCCCTGAGGACGAGCTTCTTGGAGGCGTTCTTCGCCTCCGCCGCGGCCGGGTCGGCCAGAGTGGCGCCGTCGCCGCCGCCCAGGAGGTTCGTGCCCGACCACGCGCGCACGCGCAGGGCCCGCTGCGCGAACATCGGCGCCAGCACCGACTTCAGCAGCGTCTCGCCGGTCTTGCCGTCTCGGCCGGCGTACGGCACGCCGCGCTCGCGAGCGAGCGCGTCGAGGGCGGGCAGGCGGGCGCCCGTCGAGGGGGTGAAGTCCACGTAGGGGCAGCCGGCGGTCAGCGCCGCGTAGGCGTACAGGGAACTCGCCGGCAGCACGTCGGTTCCGGACGCGAGGGAGGCGGACAAGGCGTCCAGGGACTCGTGCGCCGGGTGCGCCTCGACCGGTGGCTCGGTGGACGAGACGTTGATGACGACGACGCGGTCGAGACCGCGGCGCTCACGGAACGCCGTGATGTCCGAGACCAGGGCGGCCGCCGCCGTCGCCTGGTCGCGCGTGTCCACCGGGACGCGGACGCCCGGCCGGATCTCCGCGTCGGCCGCCACCAGGTCGTCCGCGATCAGCTCGGGCAGCCGCGCCGGAACCACCCCGGACCGTACGAGCTGCTCGGCGCGCTTGGTCAGGCAGGTGCCGGCGACGTCGTGGCCGCCGAAGACGAGGTCGCCGAGGCCGGGCAGCCGCGCCCCGGCGAAGTCCGGCGACTCGGTGACGCAGCCCGTCGGCGGGGTGAGCCCGGCGGCGACCGCCGCCGCACCCAGAACCGCGGTGGTCGCGACGGAGCCACGTGCACCGATCAGCCATACTCCCGTGCTCATAATTCCCCTTCCGCTGGGACAAGGGCGGCCGGCCGGGGTGAAGCCCGGCCGGCCGCCGGTGAACGGCTAGCCGTTCGCGGTGAAGGCGTCGAAGGTGAACAGGTCACCACTCCCGCCCTTGAACACCATGAACAGCTTGTGAGTACCGCCTGGATCGGTCACCGGAGCGTTCACCGTGGTGAAGGCGCCGGAGGTGTCCGTGACGTTCGCCGTGCCGACCAGGGGGCCGGTGGGCGAGTCGGCGTGGATCTCGATCGTTCCGCCGGGCCCGCCGGAGGCGACCCGGAGGCCGATGGAGCTCACTCCCTGCAGGGAGTACGGGTCGTACTCGGTCCAGTCACCGTCGTTGACTGAGGTGACCGCGCGGCCCTGGGCACCGCCGGCCGCGGCGACCTGGACGCCCGAGCTGGACTGGAAGAACTCCGCCTGCTTGTCCTCGGGCTGCAGGACGATCTGCGTCTTGCCCGTGAGGGCCGGCACCCCGGCGGTCGGGGAGGTGTCGGTGTAGCTCGCGCTGAAGATGCCGTAGAAGTTGTCCGCGTCGGTGTGCCCGGCCGTCGTCATCGTGAACGTGCCGCTGCATCCGGTCGCCTGCGACAGGTTGTGCGCGTGCTGGTCATGGCCGAGCGAGTACTCGACCTGGACCTTCGAGCAGTCGACGGTGCCGTCCGGGTCGTCGGCCTGGACCTTCCACGAGATCTGCTGGCCGTCACTGAACGACGTCCCGTTCGGGGGTTCGGTGAAGGTGATCGTCGGGGCGGTGTTACCGACGGTCACCTGTACGGCCGCGGTGCCGGTACGCCCACTCGGGTCCTTGACCGTGAGCTTCGCGTGGTACTGCCCGTTGTCGGAGTACGTGTGCGACGGCTTGGCCTCGGTCGAGTCGGTCGTGCCGTTCCCGTCGAAGTCCCATGCGTAGATGAGCGCGTCGTTCTCCGGGTCGGTCGAGCCGGTGCCGTCGAACTGGACCGTCAGCGGGCTGTGCCCGGAGCTCTTGTCCACGGTGATGTTCGCGGTGGGTGACTTGTCGCCCGGTGCGTACTCCAGCTTGTACAGAGCCGCGTCGAGTGATCCACCGAACCAGTTGCTGCCGTAGTCCAGGACGTACAGGGAACCGTCCGGGCCGAAGTCGGCGTCGATCGGCTCCGACAGGTGCGCCCAGTCCTGGCCGTTGGTGAGCGTGTCGATGGACTGGATCGCGCCCTTGCCGTCCATCGTGATCGGCTTGATCCAGTGCGCGCCGAACTCGTAGGGGAAGAACTTCCCGTCGTAGGAGGCGGGGAACTTCGCGGCCGAGTCCAGCTGCTTGTCGAAGTGGTAGACGGGACCGCCCATCGGGGCGCCCTCGCCGCCCAGCTGGGGGTAGGTCGGGTTGCCGGCGTAGTGGTTGGCGATCCAGGCGGGCTGCACGGGCGGCAGGTCCTGCAGCCCGGTGTTGTTGGGCGAGGTGTTCTTCGGGTGAGCGCAGTCGAACGGCGGTCCGGACGTGCCGGTGGCGAAGTCGTACTGCCGGTACGGCACGTTGTAGCCGATGCACAGCGGCCAGCCGAAGTTGCCGGCCTTGGTGATCCGGTTGTACTCGACCGTGTTCTCCGGCCCGCGGTCCGGGTTCGCCTGCCCCGCGTCCGGGCCGTAGTCGGCCAGGTACACGACGCCGGTCTTGCGGTCCACGGTGAACCGGAACGGGTTACGGAAGCCCATCGCGTAGATCTCGGGACGGGTCTTGGCCGTACCCGGCGCGAACAGGTTGCCGTCCGGGATGTTGTACGTCCCGTCCGGCTTCACGTGGATCCGCAGCAGCTTGCCGCGAAGGTCGTTGGTGTTGGCCGCGGACCGTTCGGCGTCGAAGGCGGAGTTGCGGCCGGAGCGCCGGTCGATCGGGGCGTACCCGTCGGACTCGAACGGGTTCGAGTCGTCTCCCGCGGTCAGGTAGAGGTTGCCGTTGTTGTCGAAGTCGATGTTGCCGGCGACGTGACAGCAGATGCCGCGGTTCGTCGGACCGACCTGCATGATCTTCTGTTCGGTGCTCAGGTCGATCTTGCCGTTGACGAACTTGAACCGGGAGAGCTGGTTGTGGCCGACGTACGGTTCGAAGTCCGCCGCGGTGCCGTTCTCCGGCGCGTCACTCGTGGGGGTGTTCAGTTTCGGGGCGTAGTACATGTACACCCAGTGGTTCTTGGCGAAGTCCGGGTCGACCTGCAGGCCCTGCAGACCGTCCTCGTCATGGGTGTAGACGTCGAGGTGCGCGGCGACGTTCGTCACGCCGTCCTGGGTGTAGTAGACGGTGCCGTCGCGCGAGTCGTGCAGGACGCTGCCGTCCGGCAGGATGGCCATGGCCATCGGCTCGCCCATCGCGTCCGGTCCCTTGGCCAGGGTGACCTGCTGGAAGTCGGCGGTGGCCGCCTTCGGCAGCGGGTTGGTCGCATGGGGTGTGGGTTTGGCCCCGGCGACGCCGGCGGCGCTCAGCGCGAGTCCCGCGCCGACCGTCAGCGCGACCGTCGCGCGGAGTAGTCTTGATGTTGGTCGGTCCACGATTCGTCTCCGTTTTGCGAGATCGGGTGAGGCTGACCTGCCCGGCCGGGCGCGCGCTGCGACGCGCGCCCGGCCGATCTTCCGTAAGGTCGCTGGTCAGGCACCCCCTGTGTCGCCGGGGTCGCACGGGAAGCGGGTCGCCCCGGCGGACATCTCGATGCCGCCCAGCAGGTGCCGCAGGAAGAGCGGGTCGGTGTAGCTCTCCTTGGTGTGGCCCATGCCCGTGTACCAGGCACGTCCGCCGTCGTAGCGGTGGCACCAGCTGATCGGGTGGTCGCCCATCGCGTCCGGACCGGGGTCGTACGAGTGCTCGTCGAGCGTCATCAGTACGCGTACGCCGGCCGTGCGCGGGTTGGTGCGGTAGTTGTACCACTCGTCGTACCGCGTCCAGTGCGCCGGCAGCCCGCCGTTCGACGGGGCGCCCTGGCCGACGAGGTCGACCGTGGCGTTCTGCTGCGCGGGGTGGTCGAGGAAGTAGGCGCCGACGAGGCCGCCGTACCAGGACCAGGTGTAGCCCGAGTCGGCCGCGGCGTGCACGCCGGCGAAGCCGCCGCCGTGCTCGATGTACCGCTGGAACGCCTCCTTCTCCGCCGGCTGGTCGAGCGGATCGCCGGTGGTGGAGAGGAACACGACGCTCTGGTACTGGGCGAGGTTCTGATCGGTGAACTGGGTGGCGTCCTCGGTCGTGTCCACGGCGAAGCCGTTTTCCTGGCCGAGTTTCTGGATCGCCGCGATGCCGTCCGGAATCGAGTCGTGCCGGAATCCGGTGGTCTTGGAGAAGACCAGAACGCGGAACGACGAGGACGACGTGTCCGCGCGCGCCGCGCCTCCGGCGAGGACGAGCATCGCGATCAGTGCGCTGAGAATGGGTAGCCGTTTGCCTGACATGACAGTCCTCCTGATGCGGAGCGTCTGGGTCAATGGCAGTCGATCGGGGGCGGTGGCCGTGGGCCGCCGCCGCACTGGGCACCTCCTCTCGTCTTCAACTGGTCGTCGCGGTGGCCGAAGGCGTACGCGCGGCGGCGTCCGCTCCCTCCACGGCGGTCCACGCGCCGTGGTCGGCCGCACTGCCTGAAACGGCGGAGAGGACCCGCTGCACCTGCAGGCCGTCCGCGAACGACGGTTCGGGGTCGGTGCCGGAGGCGATCGCCTCCACGAAGTCCTTCACCTCGTGGGTGAAGGTGTGCTCGTATCCGAGCACGTGGCCCGGCGGCCACCAGGCGCCGACGTACGGGTGGGTCGGTTCGGTCACGAGGATCCGGCGGAATCCGGCGGTGCCGGAGTCCTCGGTGTGGTCGTAGAACAGCAGCTCGTTCATCGACTCCAGGTCGAAGGCCAGGCTGCCGGCCGACCCATTGATCTCCAGGCGAAGAACGTTCTTGCGTCCCGTCGCGAAGCGGGTGGCCTCGAAGGACGCGAGCGCGCCGCCGGACATCCGGCCGACGAACAGCGCGGCGTCGTCGACGGTCACCCTCCCGCGCCGGCTGTCGCCGTCCACGGTGGCGTCGAGGCCCGCCGACGTCTCCGCGATGGGGCGTTCCTTGATGAAGGTCTCCAGCAGCGCGCTGACACCGGTGAGCCGGTCGCCGGTGACGTACTGGGCGGCGTCGATGATGTGGGCGCCGATGTCGCCGAGCGCGCCCGACCCGGCCTTGTCGGCATCCAGCCGCCACACCAGGGGGAAGTCCGGATCGACGATCCAGTCCTGCAGGTACTGGGCGCGGACGTGCCGGATCGTGCCGATCCGGCCCTCGAGGACGAGGCTGCGGGCGAGCGCCAGTGCCGGAACCCGCCGGTAGTTGAAGCCCACCATCGCCCGCACGCCGTTCGCCGCCGCGCGCTCGGCGGCCTCCACCATCGTGATCGCCTCGGCGACATTGTTGGCGAGCGGTTTCTCGCAGAGCACGTGCTTGCCGGCTGCCAGCGCCGCGATCGCGATCTCGCAGTGTGAGTCACCGGGAGTGCAGATGTCCACGACGTGCACGTCCTCGCGGCGGACCAGCTCACGCCAGTCGGTTTCCACCGACTTCCATCCGAGCCGCTCCGCGGCCGCCGTCGCCTGCTCGCGCGATCGGCCGGCGAGCGCCACCATCGCGGGCGTGCACGGCAGATCGAAGAACGCGGCGGCGTTCCGCCAGGCCTGGGAGTGTGCACGCCCCATGAAGGCGTAGCCGACCATGCCGACCCCGAGCGTCGGCCTGCTGACGTTCGTCATGGGTTTCGCCGTCCTCTTCCGTGTCATTGCCGAGTCGAACCCCCGGCGGCGTCGCCCGCCTCGATCAGGCGGACGTCCTTCTCACTCGAACGCGAAGGGGAGATACGTATCGACGTTCTGTTTGGTCACGACCGCGGAGAACAGGGTGATCGAGGAGGGCAACTCCTGCTCGACGAGGTCGCTCATGATCTTGCTCTGTCCGAGCAGCCGGGAGAGCCGGATCGCGGACGCGGCCATCGTCGGCGGGTAGAGCACCGTGGCCTTGAGCACGCTGTCGTCCTTCTTGATGGAGTCCATGGCGCTCTTGGACCCCGCGCCGCCGACCATGAAGAAGTCCTTGCGGCCGGCCTGCCGGATCGCCTGGAGCGCGCCGACGCCCTGGTCGTCGTCGTGGTTCCACAGCGCGTCGAACTTCGGGTGTGCCTGGAGCAGCTCGGCCATCCGGGCCTGGCCGGTCTGGACGTTGAACTCCGCGGCCGCCCGGCCGACCTTCTTGATCTGCGGATAGTTCTTCAGCGCGTCGTCGAAGCCCTTGGTGCGCTCCTGCGTCAGCGGGAGCGTGTCGATCCCGGCCAGCTCGACCACGGTGCCCTTGCCGCCGAGCCGCTGGGCGATGTGGTTCCCGGCGTTCAGACCCATGCGGTAGTTGTCGCCGCCGATCCAGGTCCGGTACGCCTGGGCGGTGTCGAAGATGCGGTCGAGGTTGATGACCGGGATGCCGGCGTCCATCGCCTTGCGGGCGGTCGGCGTCATCTGCTTGCCGTCGGCGGGCAGGATGATCAGGACGTCGACCTTCTGGTTGATGAGCGTCTGGATCTGGCTCGCCTGCTGGGCGGCGTCGTTCGAGCCTTCGGTGATCTTCAGGTCGACGTCGGAGTACTTGCCGGCCTCCTTCTTGGCGTTCTCGTTGATGGCGTTCAGCCAGCCGTGGTCCGCCTGTGGGCCGGCGAACCCGACGGTGACCTTCTTGCCGGGCTTGTCGTTGGCGCCGCCTGCCGCTGCCGCGGCCGGCGCCTTGGCCTCCGGCTCGGCGTTGCTGGTGCAGGCGGCGGCGAGCGCGCCCGCCCCGACAAGGGAGCCGCTCAGCAGGAAACCGCGGCGGCGAACGTCTCGCGCTTGGCTCGAAGTCATGACAGTCCTTTCGGCACCGGGTGTGTAAGGGGAGGTCGCGAGGTGGTCAGGAGACACCGGACCCGGCTCGACGTTCGGCGAGCAGCCGCTGGAACAGCACCGCGATCACGATGATCACGCCCTTGGCGATCTGCTGTGTCGCGGTCGTGAGGTTGTTGAGGGTGAAGATGTCGTTGATCGTGGTGAAGACGAGGACGCCGAGCACCGAGCCGATCAGCGTGCCGCGTCCGCCGCTGAGGAGCGTTCCCCCGATGATCACCGCAGCGATGGCGTCGAGTTCGTACAGGTTGCCGTTGGCGGAGGTCCCGCTGCTGGTAATGATGATCAACATGATGCTGGCGATCCCGCAGCACAGGCCGGACAGGGCGTACAGCAGCAGCGTGTGCAGCCGTACGTTGAGGCCGGCGAGCCGAGACGCCTCCGGGTTACCGCCGATCGCGAACGTCCGGCGCCCGTACGTCGTCCGGTTCAGCACGACCCAGCCCAGCGCGACGACCACCGCGAAGATGATCACCAGTGGTGGGATCTTGCCGAACAGGAAGTGGTCCTTGTACCCGAGGTTCACCAGCGCCTGGTTGTCGGAGTTGAGCGTCTGCGTGTGACCACCGGAGATGTTGATCGCCAGGCCGCGGGCGGCGGCCAGCATCGCGATCGTCGCGATGAACGCGACGATCCGGCCGTACGCGATGATGAGGCCGTTGACCAGGCCGCAGCCGACGCCCACCGCGATCGCGCAGAAGATCACTCCACCGGTGCCGTAGACCTGTGTGGCCTTGGTCGTCGCCCACACGGTCGCGAGCGCCACGATGGCGCCCACCGACAGGTCGATGCCGCCGCCGATGATGACGAAGGTCATCCCGACGGTGATCACACCGATGACCGATGCGAGGGTCAGGACCACGACGACATTGTCATAGGTCAGGAACTCCGCCGGCCGGGTCAGCGCGCCCACCAGGAACAGCAGCGCCAGCACGCCGATCAGACCGACGTTGCGCAGCTCGCCGAGGCGGAGACGGGCGAGCCCGCGTGTGTCCGGCGCTGCGGCCGTCGCGGCGGCCGCCGCCTCGACCCGGTTCTGCTCGTCGGCGGGCGGCGGTTCGGCGGCGGAGTTCGCCAGCAGGTCCTCCGGCACGTCAGAGTGCGCGTCCGCGCGCACGCCATCCGGGCCGTTCACGAGTCTTCCTTCGCCGTGCCCACGAAAGCGCTCCGCGTTGCCGCAAGGGCGCCGTGACCGGCAGTGTGACCGCGCGCTGTGCTCTTGATTCGGTCGCTCATCGGTTGCGCGGCGTGGAGATCCCGGTCTTCAGGGCCGGGGAGGAAACGCCGCTTCCTCCTTGGAATGTCGGTGGTGGTGGTTAGCGTGTTCGGATGCGGTTCCGGCTTGCGCCCACGCCCGCCCAAGAGGTGATGTCGCTGGAGCACTGCGCACATGCCCGTTTTGTGTGGCGCAGGCCGGCCCGGGCTCAGCGTTTTCGGTGTCGCGCCTGCGGACATGCAGATCATGCGGATGTGAACGCGGCAAAGAACATCGCGGCAGGGCGTGCCGTGACTGCGCGGGGAGCCCTCCAGCCGTCGGGCGGGGCCGTGAACCGCGAACCTCACCTGTTCTCACCTCCGCGTAGGGAAGAATGGGTTGGAATCTCCCGCCTCCAGGCGGGAAAGGACGTCAAAGGTCGCTTCCTTCCATGACGAGGTCGAGGACCTGGTGTTCGTCGAGTTCCCGTGCGTCGCAGTCGCGGAGGGTCTGACCCTTCCGGATCACCAGTACGCGGTCGGCCAGGCCGAGCACCTCGGGGATCTCGCTGGAGACCAGCACGATCGCCACGCCCGAATCGGCGAGCCGCCGGATCAGGGCGTACAGTTCGGCGCGGGCTCCCACGTCGACGCCGCGTGTCGGCTCGTCGAGCAACAGCAGCCGGCAGTCCTTCAGCAGCCACCGGGCGAGGAGGGCCTTCTGCTGGTTCCCGCCGGACAGCGTCCGGATCGGGCGCCGTGGGTCACGTGGCCGGATGTCGAGACCGCTAACCTCGCGGCCGGCGTCCGCGAGCTCGCGCCGCCGGTCCACCCAGCCCAGGCGCGAATAGCGGCGCAGGGACGCGATGCTGACATTGCCCGCGACGCTGTCGAGCATGAGCATCCCCTGCGATTTGCGCTCCTCCGGGGCGAGTCCCATGCCAGCGCGTACCGCGGCGACGACGCTTCCGGTCCGCACCGGCCTGCCGTCAAGGAACACGCGGCCCGCCGAGGGGCGCCGCGCGCCGTACACCGTCTCGAGGATCTCCGACCGGCCCGCGCCCACCAGCCCGGCGAGGCCGACGATCTCCCCGGCGCGCACCGAGAACGACAGGTCGGAGAACACACCGGGCAGCGACAGGCCCTCGACGCGCACCACCTCTGGCGCCTCGGCGGTCGCTTCGGTCTCCGGCCGAGACGGGAACACATACTCGTACCGGCGCCCGGTCATGTGCGTTACCAGCGTGGCCGTCGGCGTCGTACGGGCGGGCAGGCCGACCGCCACCGTACGGCCGTCCTTCAGGACGGTGACGTGGTCACCGATCTCACGGATCTCGTCCAGCCGGTGCGAGATGTAGATCACGGCAACGCCGGCCGCGG
>DASQPY010000437.1:0-7524 GCA_035643735.1 Actinoallomurus sp.
ACCAGGCCCTTGCGCTCGGAGAACGTACGGCCCGCCTTGGCGATGACGCCGACGTTCTCGTGGCCCATGATCACCGGATCGGCGAACGGCGGCTTGGCGTACATCTTGACGTCCGTGCCGCAGATCCCGGCGACCTCGACCTTGAGCAGGGCACCGTCATCGGGGATGTCCGGCATCGGGAACTCGCGTAGCTCGGTCCTGCCCGGACCGGTCCTGACCGCGGCCAGCACCTGCTCAGCCATGCCTTCTCTCCTTATCTCACGCGCCCGCCAGGGCGACTTGGTCTCGCTAGGGCGTGTCTGTCAGACGCGGCCTGGACCCGTCCAGGAACCGCAGCACCCTGGCGGGAGCCGTCGACTCCGTCTGCTCGGCCACCGGGACGTCCCAGTACTCCGAACGGTGGAGGCACTCCTGGAGGTAACGGGCGGCCGAGGGCGCGTGCGAATCGTCCTGGCCGGGGACCACGAGCGCGGGGACGTCGAGCGTCAGCAGGTCCTCCGGCTCCGGCCCGGGAACCGTGTCGCGGTCGAACAACAGACGCACCATCCCGCTGACCAGGACCTGGTAGCGATCCGCGTCCGTCCTCGCGTACGTCTGCGCGAACGCCGGATCGCCGCGGAGCACGGGTGCCCAGGGCCCCACCCGGGGGTCCGCGGAAAAACCCTTGTCCGTGCTCTTCGCGAGGGCGACCACCTCCTCCAGGCCGTGCTCGTCCGCGTAGGCCAGGTGGCGGGTGAACCGGGCGTGCTGCTTCCTGCGGTACTTCACACCGCCCGCGGGGGAGTACAGCACCATGCTGAGGACCCGCTCCGGATGGGCCACCCCGGCGGCCGCGACGGTGGAGCAGCCGACGCAGCCGCCCATCAGATGTGCCTGCGCGATGCCCAGATGGTCGAGCAGCCCCATCCCCTGCGCCACGTAGCCGGCCCACGAGACGCGTTCCAGCCGCCCACCGGACCGGCCCGACTCCCGCCGGTCGAAGGCGACACAGGTGTACTTCTCGCTGAGGTGGTCGATCAGTCGCAGGCGCCGGTAGATCCCCACCGTCCGCCAGCCCTCCAGAGTCGAGTCGAAACCTCCGGGAGAGAACATCAGCAGCGGCGGCCCGGAGCCGGCCACCTCGTAGCGGGTGGAGATTCCGTCGACGACGGCGGTGGGCATGGACGTTGCTCCTGGTCGGGTGAACGGGACGGTCAGGGTGCGGGTGGGACGGGAATGCCGCCGGCGATCTGACGTGCGGCCCGCACGTCCTCGGCATAGGTCGTCATTGCGGCGAGCGTCGTCTGCGCGACGTTCGCGTACGTGTCCGGAGGGTTGTCGATGGCCGACGCGGCATAGCCGATGGCGGCGTGCGCCATGCGCATCCGGCCGTCGAGCCACGGGCCACCGCCGAAGCCTCCGACCACCGGCACGGAGACGGCCTGGGCGACGGCGGCTCCCACCACCGGGCCGGAGTTGGTGAAGTTGAGCAGCACCGCGCCGGCTTCCTCCAGCCGTTTGGCCTCGGCGACCAGCGCGTCCTTCATCGCCACCGGCACCTGGTCGGCGCTGGAGGGGATCGCGTTGTACTCGACCCCGTAACGCAGCGCGGTCTGTGGCGTGATCCCGAACTGCGCGAACACGGGGATGCCCGCACGGGTGATCGCCTCGACGGAGTCGGGGAAGTCCGAGGCCGCGTCCAGCTTGACCATGTCGACACCCGCCTCCTTGACGAACCGGATGGCGGCGCGCACGGCGCTGTCCGTACCCTCCTGCAGCGGGCCGAACGGGAAGTCGGCGCTGAGCAGGGCCCTGCTCACGCCACGTCGCACCGCCTGCGTGACCAGGATCATCTGGTCCATCGTGACCTCGAAGGGGTTGGCGTGTCCCCACAGGTTCACGCCGACCGTGTCGCCGACCGAGACGATGTCCACGCCGGCCCGGTCGACGATGCGGGCGATCTGGTAGTCCCACGCCACCACGCCGACGATCTTGCGACCGCCGTCCTTCATCCGCTGCAGGGCACGCAGGCTGATCTTGTCGGACATCTCGCTGTCGGCTTCTTCCGTCGTCGTGGGTGGATCAGAGGGCCGCGCGGGCCGGCGGCCCCGCGACCCTGTCAGCCATTCGTTTCAGACCCTCAGGGCCGTGAGCAGATCGAAGACATCGCTCTCGTCCGCTGACAACATCAGTACCCGGGCGTACGGCCGAAGCGCGGCGACGGCGTCCTCGGCCTCGAAGCCGTCGCCGAGTACCAGTCCCGCCGTCATGATGGCGCGCGCGCCGCAGCCCTTGCCGATGGCCGCGGCCGGGGCTCGTCCCGAGTCGTCCGTCGCGATGACGACCA
This sequence comes from Actinoallomurus sp., assembly GCA_035643735.1. Classification (GTDB taxonomy): domain Bacteria; phylum Actinomycetota; class Actinomycetes; order Streptosporangiales; family Streptosporangiaceae; genus Actinoallomurus. Next base: position 2,327 of record DASQPY010000437.1, read on the forward strand.
CCACGTCGGTGTCCGTCAGGACGTCCGCCAGCGCGGCCGTCGCACCGTCGAGCCCGCGCAGCAGGACCCCGCCCTCCGGCCCGTCGTTCCCACCGGCTCCGGGCGTGGCGTCACACGTGTAGAAGCCGGCGGCCGCCCACGGGCCGTTCGCGATGCGGCGGACGACCGTCGCGGCTCTCGCGTCCAGCGCGATGACGCGCGCGTTCCTGGCGGGTGCGATCGGCCTGGTGATCCGGTAGAGCGCCTCACTCGCCGAGGCCGCTCTGGCGGATTCGCTGACGGACATCGTCGGCATCTCAGACCGACGCCTGCGGAACGCCGGGAGTGACCTTGACGGCGTCGCGGCAGGAGTCGAGGAAGGACTCGGCCTGCGGCAACACGACCGCCGCCGAACGTACGCGGTGGTGCGCCGGGTCCACTCCGGGGGGCGTCACACCCTCGTCCCGCAGCGCGATCGCAGCCTTGCGCAGCTTCTGGCGAGCCTTGATGATCCCGCTGTCGGCCGGGACCAGCCGCTCCTTCGAGCGGTCCACGATCGGCCCCATGCTCTCCTGCAGCGAGGCGTCCTGCATGGCGATGCCCGCCACGCCGGAGTAGGTCTCCCCGCGCTTCTGCGCCTCGCGATCGATCAGGTAGTCGTTGTCCATGTTGGCCATGGGCCGGTAGGTCCCGGGGATGTTCGCGCTGTGGACCCCGTGGCCGTCGATCATGGCCTGGCGCTCCGCGGCCGTCAGAGGACGGACCGGGTGGTAGTCGAAGGAGTACGCCCAGCAGTTGTGGTCGTCGATCGGCACCCAGAAGTGACCGTGCATCGGGTGGTCGCCGCGCGGCGGCACCATGGTGAAGTTCGGCATCACCCAGGGCGTGATCCGCCAGTAGTACTTGCCGTCCTCCGCGTTGCGGCGGGCGCCGACGAACAGCCCGCCCTCGCTGTCGGCGACCTCGAAGAACGGCTTGGTGTCCTTCATGTTGTACTCGTTGCCCTTGGCACCCTTGAACAGCGGGTCGCTCTTGAGCCCGCCGGAGTGCAGGAACGTGACGTGGCTGGAGTCGATGCCGCCCTCGAACGCCTGCAGCCAGTTGCACTCCTGCGACCGCTTCGAGGTGTAGGTCTGCTCCGGCGGGACGTGCATGAACTCGAACTCCGGCAGGCCGGGCCGCTTGGCCGGGTCGCCCATGTAGGTCCACAGAAGGTCGCCGATCTTGACCAGTGGGTACCCGGTCAGCTTGACGTTCTCGCAGAAGCTGCTGTTCTCCGCCTCCGACGGCACCTCTACACACTGTCCGGTGACGTCGTACTTCCAGCCATGGTAGGAGCAGCGCAGGCCGGACTGCTCGTTACGGCCGAACCACAGCGAAACGCCGCGGTGCGCGCAGAATTCGTCGATGAGGCCGTACCGTCCCTGGCTGTCGCGGAAGGCGAGCAATCGCTCGGAAAGAAGCTTCACGCGCACCGGAGGTGAGTCGTTGTCCGGCAGTTCCTCGGCAAGCAGTGCTGGAATCCAGTACTGCCGGAAAAGCTCGCCCATTGGCGTCCCGGGGCCGGTTTGTGTCAAGAGCTCGTTGATGTCCTGCCTAAGCACGGCCTTTCCCCTCAAGTGGTGGAGCGTCGCTGGAATGGCGACATCGGTTTCGCGATGGTCATGGCTGCTCCGGCGGAATCTCCACGGTCAGGCCGTCGAGGGCCTCGGTGATGCGTATCTGACATGAGAGACGACTGGTGCTGCGCCGCTCGGAGACGCCCATGTCGAGCAGGTCCTCCTCCATGTCGCCTGGAGGCCCGACCTCCGGCGCGAACTCCTCGGCCACCCATACGTGGCAGGTGGCGCAGGAGCAGTTCCCCCCGCATTCGGCAACGATCCCGGGGACGCCGTTCTTGACCGCGGTCGCCATGACCGTCTCACCGATCGCCGCGTCGACGGCGTATTCACGACCGGCGCTGTCGATGTAGATCACCTTGGACAAGATGCCCGTGTCCTCCCACGGTCGTTCCACTCCATGTGCCGGGGTGCGCGATGCCGATGAAGTGTACGTCTTTTGGTATGTCCATTAGACCAGATGGCTGAGGGCCACACAAGCGTGCCTCCCGTCACTCACACATGCCTCCGGGGTGCCTCACGACGCCGTGGTGGCCGGGTCTCCGATGAGGGACTTCAGCGGAGTCGCGGCGTCGCCGGCGCGGTCCGAGGCGATGGTCGCCCCCTGGGCGAGGGCCTTGCGTACGGCCATGTAGTCGGCCGGCCGGTTGACGGCGTCGATGGCCAGCAGCCGGTTCTGCCGGTAGTAGAGGACTGAGAAGCTCTCAGCGTCCGGCTTGCCGCGTACGACATGGTCGTCGTAGTCCGTGGAAAGACCCGCGATCTGCAGCCTGAGGTCACCCTGGAAGGACCAGAACCACGGCACCGACGTCACCTCATCGAGCCGGCCGAGGAGTGTCGAGGCCGCCACCTGGGCCTGGGCCACGGCGTTCTGGACCGACTCCAGCCGTACTCTTCCCTGCCCGGTCATCGGGTGCGGCTGCACGGTGCAGTCGCCGGCGGCGACGACCGAGGGATCGCTGGTACGTGCGTGGGCGTCGACGACGATGCCCTGATCGCACACCAGCCCCACTTGCTCGGCGAGTTCGGTGCGCGGGAGAACGCCGATGCCGACCAGGACCAGGTCGGCCGGCAGCCGCGTGCCGTCGGAGAGTTCGACGCCGGTGACCCGGCCTCGTTCGCCCTGGAAGCCGGTCACGCCTGAGGACAGCCGGACGTCGATGCCGCGGCGCAGGTGCGCCTGACGGTAGAACTCCGAGACGACGGGGCCCACGGCCCGCGCCATCAGCCGGTCCAGGGCCTCGACCACGGTGACGGACCTGCCGGTGGAACGTGCCGCCGAGGCCACCTCCAGGCCGATGAACCCGCCACCGACGACGACCACCCTCGCGGCGGTCGCGAGCCGCGTCCGCAGGTCTGCGGCATCGTTGTGGTCGCGCAGGTAACAGATCCCATCGAGTTCCCCGCCGGGGACGGGGAGGCGCCTGGCGTCGGCCCCCACGGTCAACGCCAGCCGGCCGAAGGGGAGTTCGCGCCCGTTCGCGGTCATCGCGACTCCGGAGCCCGGTGGACCCGACGGGGACATGCTCAGCCCTATCACCGGCTCGCCGCACACGACGTCGATTCCGGAGTCGGGGTAGAAGTCGGGCGCGCGAAGGGCCAGCGAGTCGAGGTCCGTCTGGCCTGCGAGGAACTCCTTGGAAAGGGGCGGTCGCTGGTACGGCGGGCGTGTCTCCTCACCGACCAGGACGATCGGTGAGGTGTCGCCGAGCTGCCGCAGTGACACCGCCAGTTGAAGGCCGGCCTGGCTGCCGCCGACGATCAGTGTCCCCTCGCTCATACCGGCCCCCGGATGCCGGGCCGGAAAGGATGCGTAAGCGGAGGCCGCCCGGCCGCCGGAGTCCGCAACGGACGACACCGCTGATCCCTGCGTGACATGGAATCCCCTCGCTCGCGGACTTAATGTAATACCATTATACCCTTAGCTCAGAAACGAGGATGCCCTCGCCAGGTCTGACTTGCTCGCATGCTGAAGCCGCGGGAGCGGCCGAAGTCGCGATCGAATGCGGTGGCGGCAAGGTCGTGGACGCGTTGCCGGAGGCGGGGCAACAGTGATGATCAGCCTGAGCCGGGCGCGGTCGGCCGGTCAATGACGGTGCCTGGCCGTTTCATGGTGCTGATGTGCCCACCGGAGCAACGGTCGCGGCCATCAGGTCGTCCGCCTCGAGCTTGCCGGGGTCCAGGGCCACGTCCAGGCGCTGTGCGAGTGCGGCAAGGACGAGCTTGCGTACCCGGCGGCCGTCCCATCCCGCACACCGCTCGGCCAGGCGGGCGTGCAGGTCCTCGTCGGCGGCCAGCTTGGCGAGTTCCGGCCACAGCCCCGCGAGCTCGACCAGGGAGTGGCGGATGATCGACGCGATCGTCGGGGTGTCGGGGAGCTCGAAACCGATGACGAGGTCGGCCCGGGACAGGAACGCCTCGTCGACACCGGTCAGGAAGTTGGTCGTGGTGAGGAAGAGCACGCGGGGGAGTTCGGCGGCGATCGCGTCGATCCCGGCGAGCACCGCGTCGGTGGACCGGTGCACGTCGACCGGGTTGGTCTCCATGGAGGCCGCCGAGCGGGCCACGGCGAAGGACTCGACCTCGTCGATGAGCACGATTGTGTGCGGTCGCCGCATCGCGAGCTCGGGGATCGTGTCGCGCAGGAGCCGGGTGACGGCGCGCTGGCTCTCGCCGAGCAGTTCGGAGGGGAAGGCGTGCGGGTCGATCTCCAGATAGGTGGTCGCGCCTTCGGGCGCCACCGCGAGGGCGGCGCGCTGGGCCAGGCCGCGGGCGAGTGTCGTCTTGCCGGTGCCCGGCGGTCCGGCGAGGACGATGAGGCCGTGCGGGAGCCCGGCCAGGGTGGCCAGTCGCCGTCCGTGCCGGAGGGTGAGCAACGCCTGGGAGAGCAGCCGTTCCTTCAGGCCCGGTGGGGTGATGATGTGGTCCCAGGGGCCGTCGTGGTGGTCGGCGGGTAGCGCGTGGAGGGAGAGGACTCCTTCCGGCAGCGCCTGGCGGGTCACCATCTCGAGGTGGGCCGGGTGACCTCCGGCCGGCCGGCCGTCGTTGCGTCGCCGGACCCGCCGCGGCGTACGCCCGGGGCGGGTCCGGTCATGGTCACGTCGCGCGGGAAGACCCGTCCGCTCGTGCCCATAGGAGCCTCCAGTGGTCTTCGTCGAGCAGGTGGACGGCCAGGACCGGTCCGCCTGGGCACTCATTGGTACTACCTTTATACCAAGGCTGGGAGCCGGTCAATTGAGACCCTGGGACGGGGAGAGCCGGTGCTCGCGGCGGATCTCGCGATTTTCTCCCCAGGGTTTCAGCAGCCTGTGGTGCGTGACGCGCCGTTCGCCTGAAGGTTCAGCGGTGAACTGAGTATTGAAATGGTATTACCAACATGCCACAGTGCGTCTGTTGCGACTGCTCGCGGGCAGGCTGGACGCCTTGTTCCGCAGGTCGTCGTGGCTGAACCGTCCGCGTCAGGACAGGAGGCCCGCACGTGCAGGAAACCTCCAAGTCGGCATCGGGTGCCTCTCGCGCGAAGGCCGCGACGGCCGGCGACACCGGTGACACAAGAGCAGGCATGACGGCGGGGGACACCGCGGCGATCTCCTTCCGCGG
>DASQPY010000438.1:0-17862 GCA_035643735.1 Actinoallomurus sp.
TTTCCTGCGGCCGGCTTCCTTGGCGACGGCCGCATTCACCCTCCGCTGCTCCAATGTGCTCGTACCAGCCGACCGAGCGGATTCGCGCGCCGCAACCCGCGCGGAGGTGCCCGATGCGTGAGACGCCGCCAGGTTGACACGGCGACCTCAATCGGACAGAAGAGTTTGTTCGCGGGAATCGGCCGGTTACTCTCCGACCCATGACAGCACGAACGGCTCTGATGGCCGCCGGCGCGATCGGCGCCGCCATCGCCGTCTACCTGGTGATCTCGGCGATCATCGACCTGTTGGTCTGGGCGGCGTTCTTCATCGTGCTGGCGCTCGCCGTAGCCGTCGCGATCAAGTACGCCCGCGCGGCTGGCGGCACCAAGGAAAGACGCATCGAGAACAAGCCCGCCAAGGGCATCGTCGACTGTGCCGGAGAAAGCCTGCGTATCGGTGACAACGTGCGGGCGGGCTCCGGTTTCGACGGACCGATGGAACTGGCCTTCGGACGGGGCGTGGTCGTCAAACTCGGCCGCGGGAAGGCCCATGTCCGCTTCAACGACATTCCCGAGCAGATTCACCCGATCACCCCTGGCGCTCTGCGCCGGCTCGCCTAGGGCCGCGTCGCGAACTTCTCCCGGCCGCTTGCGGCCATCGCGGTGGCGCCGATGGCGACCGATATTCGGGGGCACGCACCGGCGCCCGACCACCGGCGGGGGGTACGCCGGGCGGCTCATACGCCGGGTCGTACCCACGCGGTGAGCCGTCTGCGCCCGGCGGCGGGCCATGAAAACGACACTGCGCGGAACTCGATCCGCGTCCGCTCGCGATCAAGGCGGTGATCTTTAGGCGGGCCGACGATCGATGGCAATGCGGAAACGGCCCGCACACTTTTTGGACGCGACGCAAATAGATGTACCGAGAAATTACTCGTTCGTGACATCGACTCATGCGTACGCTGAACACAGGGGGATTCTCCGCACACGCTTCGCCGAAGGTAAGGCATGGCCTTCGCGAATACCGGGGGCGGCGAACACGTGACCCAGGCGGCAATGAGACGCGACCACCTCCTCGCGTTTTTGGCTGCCTAGAAACCACGCCACAAGGCCGACGAGATCCGTCGGCCGATTAGGGAGAGGGAACGTGAGCGACTCTGCCAACCACTGTCAAAAAAGCGGCGGCGGTGGGCCGTTCGAGCGACAGCCGCGGCGAGAAGTTCGGCATCAATACCACACAGGGGACCCCGAATTGAATGCCCACTGGCGCAAGAGTAGTCACAGCGGCCACGCAGGACAGAACTGCGTGGAAATCACGTTGAGCATCGCCCGAAACACGAGATCCTATAAATCGATCTCGCCGGAAAAATACGGGAGAGGGCAGAAATTCGTCCCGGCTTCGTGTATCCGCACACACGGGCCTGACGTCAACTCCGAAACACCCGGAGCACCGGGTGTGAACGATCAGCTCGCGGTGTAGGCACCGCGGCGATGACACTCCTGCAGGTGGTCATCGACCAGGCCGCACGCCTGCATCATGGCGTAGACGGTCGTGGGGCCGACGTGCCGGAAGCCATGGCCCTTGAGCTCCTTGGCCAGCGCCTTGGAGCCGGGGGTCGTGGCCGGCACGTCGGCGCCGGTCTTGGGTGCTGCGGCGTCCGGGTCGGCGTACTTCCAGACCAGAGCGGCGAGACCGCCGGGCAGGTCGAGTGACGCCTGGGCATTCGCGATAGTGGCGTCGATCTTGCGGCGGTTTCGCACGATGGAGGCGTCGGCGAGCAGCCGCTCGACGTCGGCGGGGCCGTAGGCCGCGACCTTGTCCATGTCGAAGTCGTCGAAGGCCCGGCGGAATCCGGGACGCTTGCGCAGGATCGTCAGCCAGGACAGCCCGGACTGGAACGCCTCCAGGCTCAGGCGTTCGTACAGTCCGCGATCGTCGCGGACCGGCCGGCCCCACTCCTCGTCGTGGTAGGCGATGTATGCGGCCGTGGAGATACCCCACGGACACCGCACCAGCCCGTCAGTGCCGATCGTCGTCATTCGAACAGCTTAGCGAGCCGGCGAAGTGCCGTTCGGAGCATGAGCCGGGTGAACGGTCCCACCGCGAACCAGCCCGCGCGGCCGGCCGGACCCAGGGGCAGGTCGACCAGCTCCGACCACGTCACGCGGCACCGCCCTCCGGGCAGGTCCAGCAGGTCGAACCGGCCTTCGCCGCGGACCAGCCGGCCCGCGTGGCGTACGGCGACGCGGGTCGGCGGCTCCCAGTCCGAGATCACCATGGTGTCGAGAAAGCCCACCGTGCCGACGCCGGTCCACGCCTTGACGCTCGCGCCCTTTCCGGCACCGCCCTCGGCGCGGGTGAACGGCACCCACTCGCCATGCCGTGCCCAGTCGACGAGCACCTCCCACACCCGCTCGGCCGGGGCGTCGACGTCGACCGCGGCGTGCACGGCCACGCGGCTCATTCGGCGTCGTCCTTGCGCGCGGTGCGGGTCTCCTCGACGCTCGCCTCGTCTTCGGGCTTTGTCTCTGTCTCCGTCTCTGTCTCGGCCTTGGCCTTGGCCTCGCCTGTATCGTCGTCGGGACGGTCGGTGATGGTCTGCCACGGATCGGTCGGCGGAGCGTGGGGGGCCTCGGCGGGCACCTCGCTCGTGGGGATGCCGTCCGTACGGGTGACGAACGGGTCCTCGCGCCCGGCGGGCAGGCCGGGCGGCGCGAAGCCCTGGTCCGTACGGGTCGCGAAGGGCTCCTCGCCCATGATGGGCATGTCGCCCCGGCCCGCGGGCAGGGCGCGGCGCCGGTCCCAGGAGCCGCCGTCCGTCCCCTGCCGCGCCTCCGCGAGCTCCTGCTCGAGGACGGCGATGCGGGTGTCGCGCTCGGTCAACTCGTAGGCGAAGCGCTCGAGTGCCTCGTCGGTGATCTGCTTGTGGTAGCCCCACAGGCCCAGCGGCAGACGGAGCAGCGCGGCGTCGGTGCCGCCGATGGCGCGCCGCCCGGGCAGGGCCAGGGGCGGGTGGTCGGGATGCTCCGTGGAGAGCTCTCCGCCGCCGCCCACGGCCACGACGACGATCGCGGCCAGTACGGCCACGGCGGCCACGGCCACGGTGATGGTGACGAGCAAGGTCGAGCTCCCCTCTGTACCTCCGGCAATCCGATCGTGCCACAACTGCGAGCCGGAGATCGCCGACCGGCGATGACCGGTCGGCCTGTGGACATACCCGAACCCGGGGTTTGTGCCACGATCGTCGGCATGGAGTTGTATCTCGCGGGCCGTACGTTCGGCTCCGGGGAGTTCGCCATCATGACCGACGGAGTGATGGAGGGCGCCGACATCGCCCTGGTCCCGGCCGATCCGCCGATGATCGAACGCTTCTGTGCCCACAACGCGTGGCCGGCGATCGCCGTGGCGCCCGCCTCGAACGCCGAGGCCATCGCGTGCGAACGCGCGGGGGCGGATCTGCTCATCGGGGATGCCTTCGCGCCGGTCGCCGCGGCGACCGGCACCGCGCTCGCCTGTTCGGCACCGGAGCGCGCGGTGGGCGTACGCCCGAGCGGCGTGCTCGTCACCGCCGGCGACCCCGGCACGGCCTCACAGCTCGCCGAGGCCGGGCTGGCCGTGCTCGCGGACGAGCCGGTGCAGGCCATGATGGCCATCTACGCCTGGCTCGGCGCGCGTGTCTTCCGTACGGACGATGTTCACGGCGCCCGGCAGGTCCTCGACATGATCGCCTCGATCAGGGGGACGCGGGCGCCGGCCGTGGCACGCCGCGGCCTCGCCTGATCGGCCGCGTACACGCCCTCACCCGCGCGGGTGCGCTCAGGACTCGTCAGGGCCCGTCAGGGCTCGGATTCGATGTAGTCCTCGGCCGTCGGCTCCAGGCGTACCGGAGACCGCTCCAGGTGCTCGAACGCCTCGGTGACCGAGCTGGTCCAGCCGACGGCGTCGAAGATGCGCGGCCGGGCGAAGCCCTCGTCCAGCAGGTGCTTCATCAGCTCACCGAGCGGTTCGTACAGGCCGTACGGGTCGAGGATCGCGATCGGCTTGTCGTGCATGCCGAGGACGCGTGAGGTCCAGATCTCGAACAGCTCCTCGAGCGTGCCCAGCCCGCCCGGCAGCACCAGGAACGCGTCGGAACGGCGGTCCATCTCGCCCTTGCGCGAGCGCATGTCGTCGGTCACGACCAGCTCGGCGTCGTCGTCGGCGATCTCGACCTCGACGAGCGCCCGGGGAATGACGCCGATCGTGCGCGCGCCACCCTCACGTGCGGCGCGCGCGACGGCGCCCATGCACGAGACGGTCGCGCCGCCGCTGACGAGGGTGTGCCCGCGGCGTGCCAGCTCGGCGCCGGTCTCTTCGGCGAGGTCGAGGTAGCGACGGTCGATGCGGCCGCTGGAGGAGCAGAAGACACAGATGCGCATCAGGAGCCGTTCCCTCCCTCGCGAGCGAGTTCTTCCTGCGCGGCACGCTCCTCGAGAAGGCGCGCATGCGTCTCGTGGGCGCGCGAGACGATGTCGACCACCTCGTCCGGGTCGTCGGTGAGGTGGACGAGCTCCAGGTCCTCCTGCGAGATCTTGCCCGCGGGCAGCATACGGTTCTTGACCCAGTCGAGCAGGCCGCCCCAGAATTCACTGCCGACCAGCACGATCGGGAACCGCGTGATCTTCCCGGTCTGGACGAGGGTGATCGCCTCGAACAGCTCGTCAAGGGTGCCGAAACCGCCCGGCAGCACCACGAATGCCTGGGAGTACTTCACGAACATCGTCTTGCGGACGAAGAAGTAGCGGAACTCGATGCCGATGTCGACGTGATCGTTCAGGCTCTGCTCGAAGGGCAGCTCGATGCCGAGCCCGACAGAGACCCCTCCGGCCGAGCCTGCACCGCGGTTCGCGGCCTCCATGATCCCCGGGCCACCTCCGGTGATCACCGTGTACCCGGCGCGCGCCAGTCCCGCCCCGATCCGCTCCGCGAGGGCGTACTCCTCGCTGTCCGGCGTGGTACGCGCGGACCCGAAGATGCTCACCGCATGCGGCAGGTCGGCCAGCAGCCCGAACCCCTCCACGAACTCCGCCTGGATGCGCAGCACGCGCCAGGGGTCGGTGTGCACCCAGTCCGAGGGCCCACGGGAGTCGAGAAGCCGCTGGTCGGTGGTTGTCGAGGGGATCGCCTTGCCGCGAAGCGTCGCAGGCCCCTGCCGCCTCCTACGCGGCGCCTGATCAGGTTGCATGCCCATACCGTAACCAGCCACGCAAGCCGTTTACCTCCCCCCTCACACGCGCAACGGGTACGTCACCTGCTGTACACCGACCTGACCCCCCTCCGATCGACCCGCCATCGGGTACGACTTAACGGCCGACGAAGCAGCCGAAGCGTTCGCGTTCGATCTCGTTGTAGGTGTTGATTTTGTAGTCGATCAACTCGAGGTCGTGGCGGAGCTGCTCGACGCGGGCCGCGACCTCGGCCCGGTGGGCCAGCAGGAGTGCCTTGCGTTCGGCGGCGGTCCCGTTGCCCTCGCGAGCGAGCTCGGCGTAGCGGAGCATCGTCGCGATCGGCATGCCGGTGGAACGCAGGCGGGTCAGGAGCTCGATCCAGCTCAGATCGCGCTCGGTGTAGCGGCGGTGGCCGCTGGGCGCGCGCTCGGGAGGCTCCCGCAGGGCGCCGATGCGTTCGTAGTAGCGGAGGGTGTGCGTGGAGACGCCGGAGCGTTCGGCCGCCTCCGCGATGGTGAGTGCCTCGTTCACTGCCTGCGTCATGGAACACACTTTCGCTCTTAGAGTGCGCTCAAAGTCAAGTCAGGCCGTGAGCCAGGCCCGCATCCGCTCCTCGCCGGCGAAGATCCGCGGGATCTCGACGTACTCCTCGCGCGTGTGTGACAGGCTGGGCTCGCCGGGTCCGAAGTTGACCGCCGGGATGCCGAGCGCGGAGAACCGCGCGACGTCCGTCCAGCCCAGCTTCGCCCGCGCGGGCGTCTCGTCCCCGATGGCCTCGACGAACGCCGCGGCGGCCGGATGCGTCAGCCCGGGACGCGCCCCGGGAGCGCCGTCGACCACGGTCACCTCATAGCCCTCGAAGACCTCCCGCAGATGCTTCTCCGCGTCGGCGAGGGACTTGTCGGGTGCGAACCGGTAGTTGATGGTGACGACGCATTCATCGGGAATGACGTTTCCTGCCACACCACCGCGGACGAAGACCGCGTTGAGCCCCTCACGGAACTCCAGGCCGTCGACGACCGGCCGGCCCGGCTCGTACGAACGCAGGATGTCCAGCACCACGCCGGCGTTGTGGATCGCGTTCGACCCCATCCAGGAACGGGCGCTGTGCGCACGCTCGCCGGGCACCGTCACCTCGATCCGGATGGTGCCCTGGCAGCCGCCCTCGATGATGCCGCCCGACGGCTCCATCAGCACAGCGAAGTCGGCCTCGAGCAGTTCGGGCCGGGTGTCGCCGATGCGCTTGAGCCCGTTGCGTGCCTCCTCGACCTCTTCGCACTCGTAGAAGAAGTACGTCACGTCGCGGTTGGTCTCGGGCAGCGTGGCGAGCTTGAGCTGAACGGCGACGCCCGCCTTCATGTCGCCGGTGCCGCAGCCGTACAGCCGGTGGCCCTCGACCCGCGAGGGGAGGTTCCGGTTGACCGGGACCGTGTCGAGATGGCCGGCGATCACGACGCGCTCGCTCCGCCCCTGCGAGGTCCGCGCGATCACCGTGTCGCCGTCGCGCGAGACGGTCAGGTGAGGCAGTGCGCGCAGTGCCTCCTCGACCGCGTCGGCCAGTGCCTTCTCGTTGCCGCTGACGGATTCGATGTCGACGATCGCCGCGGTCAGGGCCGCCACGTCCTGGTTCAGATCAAGCCGCATGGGCCCAGAGCCTACGCCGACCGTGCCCGGATCCGGCCAACCACCCACCCGGGATGCCGCCCCTGACGGCATTCCTGACCTGCCCTGACTTACCGATGTGCCAACAGAAAGGCCGAATGTTAGGAGAATTTTCCACCTTTTCCTAAGTTACTACGTAGGATATTTACCAGTCGGGAGCGGAAACCACCTTCGACCGCAGGGAGTCCTCCGCCATGCCCGACACATCGGCCTTCGGCCGCCGCGATTTCATCTCGCGCGCGGCCGCAATCGCGGGCGGTGCCGCGCTGATCGGCGCAGCCGATCTCACCCGCTCGCGGTCGGCACACGCCGCCGCCGCACCCCGCGTCTACACCCGGGCGGAATGGGGCGCCCGGCCCCCCACGTCTCCGGCGCAGATCATCGCCGCGCCCGACCACCTCGTCGTCCACCACATGGCCTTCCCCAACTCCACCGACTACTCGCTGAGCCACGCCTTCCAGCTGTCCCGTGACTGCCAGGACCTGCACATGGACACCAACGGCTGGGCCGACACCGGTCAGCAGCTCACCATCAGCCGGGGCGGCTACGTGATGGAGGGCCGCAACCGCTCGCTGGAGGCCATCGGCAAGGGCGCGAACGTCATGGGCGCCCAGACCGCCAACAACAACGGCCACACCCTCGGCATCGAGAACGAGGGCACCTACACCAGCGTGCTGCCCCCGGCGGCTCTGTGGAACGCCCTCGTCCAGACGCTGGCGTGGCTCTGCGACGACTACGGCCTCGATCCCCACATCTCGATCGTCGGGCACCGCGACTACGTCGCCACCCAGTGCCCCGGCGACGCCCTCTACGCGCAGCTCCCCCAGCTGCGCAACGACGTCGCGAGCGCGTTCGGCGCGTCGCTCACCGCCGAGCGTGCGACCCCGTATGTCCGGACGAACCTGCCCGGACCCAGCCGTCGCGGCGACCACGGTCCCGCCGTCGGCGCACACGAACACCCCTAGGACCGGCCTCTCACCGCCAAACCCCCGCCCCGCCCAACCCCGATTCCAGGAGGAACCGTGGCCCCGTCCCGCCTTGTCCGCCGTCTGAGCACCGCCGCCGCGGTGGTCGCCCTCGCCGGCACCGCCCTGGCCGCCGGCCCGTCCGCCGGCGCGACCACCAACCCGATCACCCACCCCGACCAGGACCACATGGGCTCCGGCGTCGCCCAGCACCTCGGCTCCCAGCCGGCCGGCTCCGGCGTCATCAGCCCCCTCGTCAGCGGCCTGCCCGGCCTCGACGTCTCCAGCCACCAGGGCAACGTCAACTGGACCACGGTCAAGAACAACGGCGCGAAGTTCGCCTACGTCAAGGCCACCGAGGGCACGTCGTACACGAACCCCTACTTCAGCCAGCAGTACGTCGGCTCCTACAACGTCGGCCTCATCCGCGGGGCGTACCACTTCGCGACGCCGAACACCTCCGGCGGCGCCGCGCAGGCCGACTACTTCGCCAGCCACGGTGGCGCGTGGTCGCGGGACAACCAGACCCTGCCCGGCGCGCTCGACATCGAGTACAACCCCTACGGCGCGACCTGCTACGGCCTCAGCCAGGCGTCGATGCGCAGCTGGATCCACGCCTTCGTCAACGAGTACCACTCCAGGACCGGCCGCTGGGCGGTCATCTACTCCACCCTCGACTGGTGGACGACCTGCACCGGTAACAGCGACACGACCTTCGCCCAGAACGACCCACTGTGGATCGCGCGGTACTCCAGCTCGGCGGGCACGCTGCCGGCCGGCTGGGGCTTCTACACCTTCTGGCAGTGGGCCAGCAGCGGAACCTTCCCCGGTGACCAGGACGTCTTCAACGGCGACGCGTCCCGACTGCTCGCTCTCGCCAACAACACCTGATCCCCGCCAGATGTGAGGGGTCCCCCAGTTCCCCGCTCCGTGGGGACCCCTCACATTCCAAATGCACCGTGACCCCGCCACGCGCCGCGCCCCGTCCGCGGGCCCGGCGCTCTCCCGCGTCAGGCGCTGAGGCCGTGGTCGCGCAAGATGTCGTTGAGCTTGGACTTGTCGTGCCGGGCGCCGGGCTCCAGGCGCCGGATGACCAGGACCGCGGGCATGCCGAACGTGCCGCCCGGGAACTCCTTGAGCCGCGTGCCCCCGACCGCGACGCACCAGTCCGGGATGCGGCCCCGGCTGAGCTCCTCCCCCGTCTGCACGTCGATGACCGGCATCGAGGCGGACAGGTTCGTACCCGACCCGACGACCGCGCCCTTGCCGACGCGTGCGCCCTCCACGATCATCGAGCGGCTGCCGATCATGGCCTCGTCCTCGATCACGACCGGCCGTGCGTTCGGCGGCTCCAGGACGCCGCCGATGCCGACGCCGCCGGAGAGGTGGACGTTCTTGCCGACCTGCGCGCACGAGCCGACCGTCGCCCACGTGTCGACCATCGTGCCCGAGTCGACGTAGGCGCCGATGTTGGTGAAAGAGGGCATGAGCACGACACCGGGTGCCAGGTAGGAGCCCCAGCGGGCGATCGCGCCGGGCACGACGCGTACGCCGTCGAGGCGGGTCTTCAGCGGAATGCGGTCGTGGTAGCGGAAGTCGCCGACCTCCGAAGGGACCATCTCGAGCACTTTGAAGCCGAGCAGGATCGCCCGCTTGGCGCGCTCGTCGACGACGACCTCATCGGTGGTCTCGTCGACGTGGGCGACGCGAGCCGTGCCCACGTCGATCAGGTCGACGGCGGCCAGGATGGCCGAGCGCGCGTCGGTGTCCTTGGGGGTCAGGTCCGTACGGCGCTCCCACAGCTCGTCGATGGCGCTGGAGATCGGGCTGGTGAACGTGTCGGTCATGGCGGCGAGGATAGCGGCGCGAGTCATCGGGGATGCGCATTAGGGGCCCCAAGCCGGTACGGTCATCGCGTGAGTCAGGCGGATGGAGGGCGGCTGCGGCTCGTGGTCGTCGCACTGGTCACGACGCTGGTCATCGCGGGTGGCGGCGTCGCGCTCTACCTCCATTTCCGCCCCTACCTCCATGGCACCAGCTGCGAGGCCCGCGCCGGCACCGAGGTGATGCCGCTCGACCTCGACCAGGCCGCCAACGCCTCCACGATCGCCACGGTGGCGCTGCGCCGGAAACTGCCCGAGCGCGCCACGATCATCGCGTACGCGACCGCGCTCCAGGAGTCCCACCTGCGCAACCTCGAGAGCGGCGACCGTGACTCGGTCGGTCTCTTCCAGCAGCGTCCGTCGCAGGGCTGGGGCTCGGTCGAGCAGCTCAAGGACCCGGTGTACGCCACGGGCAAGTTCTTCGGCGCGCTGGTCAAGGTCAGGGACTACACGGGGCTGCCCGTCCACCAGGCCGCGCAGAAGGTGCAGCGCAGCGCGGACGGCAGCGCGTACGCCCAGCACGAAGAGGACGCCAAGACGCTCGCGGAGGCGTTCACCGGCCGCACGCCCGCGTCCGTACGCTGCTGGTATCCGCCGAACAAGCGCAAGAAGCACCCGGACACGCGCGCCGCGCTGACCGAGCTCCGTACGACGCTCAGGCGCTCCGGCGAAGGCGACCTCACCGTGCCGAGCAGCCGCGCCGGCTGGACCATGGCCGGATGGCTCGTCGCGCACGCACAGCCGTACGGCCTGCGTGAGGTGCGCTACGCCGGGCGGCACTGGCGGGCCGACGACGGCCACAGCGGCTGGACCAAGGACAAGAAGGCGCCCGAGGACCACATCTCGATCCGCTGACGCTACGGAGGTCGTGTTGCCCGACACCATCAAGGCGGAGTTCGAGGTCCTGGACGAACGCTTCCGCTCGTGCGGCGGCGACCAGTGGCTCGAACGGCTGCACACCGGCGGCCGCTGGACGGAGGGCCCGGCGTACTTCCCGGCCGGCCGCTATCTGGTCTGGAGCGACATTCCGAACGACCGAATGCTGCGCTGGGACGAGACCACCGGTACGGTCGGCGTCTTCCGTTCCCCGGCCGCCTACACCAACGGAAACACCGTGGACCGGCTCGGACGGCTGGTGAGCTGCGAGCAGGGCCCGCGCAGGGTCACCCGTACCGAGCACGACGGGTCGGTCACCGTGATCGCCGACCGGTACGACGGCAAGCGGCTGAACAGCCCCAATGACGTGGTCGAACGCTCCGACGGCTCGATCTGGTTCACCGACCCGAGCTATGGCATCTACAGCGACTACGAGGGCCACCGGGGCGAGAGCGAGATCGGGGCGTGCCACGTGTACCGCGCCGACCCGGTCACCGGACGGGTGGAGATCGTCGCCGACGACTTCATCCGCCCCAACGGCCTGGCGTTCTCGGTGGACGAGCGGCTTCTGTACATCGTGGACACCCGGCAGAGTCCCAGCCACATCCGCGTGTTCGGCACCGGGGAGGGTGGGAGCCTGACCGGCGGGGAGATCTTCGGCACCTGCGACGCGGGGGTGTTCGACGGCATCCGGCTGGACGACGCCGGACGCGTGTGGGCCGCGGCCGGTGACGGCCTGCACTGCTTCGCACCGGACGGCACGCTGATCGGCAAGCTGCGGGTGCCCGAGGTCGTCGCGAACCTCACTTTCGGCGGCCCGAAGCTCAACCACCTGTTCATCACGGCGTCGACCTCGGTGTACGCGCTTCGCGTCAACTTCAACGGCGCGCGCCCCCACTGACGCCACTGCTCACGGGCCGGAGGTGTCGTCCTTGATGGCCCTGGTGTCGCGCAGCTCGACGTACGGCTCCTCGGTACCCGGCAGGCCGGCGGCGATGGCGCGACCGCGCTCCAACTCGGCGTTGAGTTCGGCGCCGAGGAGGAGCGCGAGGTTCGTCACCCACAGCCAGACCAGGAAGATGATGACCGAGGCGATGCTGCCGTAGGTCTTGTTGTAGGAGCTGAACGCGGCGATGTAGAGGGCGAACCCGCTGGAGGCCACGATCCAGATGACCAGGGCGAGGATCACGCCGGGGACCGCCCAGCGGAACCCCCGGCTGGCGTTGGGCGAGGCCCAGTACAGCAGGGCGAACAGCAGCCCGACGATGACCAGCAGGACCGGCCACTTGGCGATGTCCCACGCGGTGACCGCGGCCGGGCCGAGCCCGATCAGGTCGCCGACGCGGTGCGCCAGGCCGCCGGACAGGACGACGCCGACGGCGGTCACGGCCGACAGGGTCAGGCTGAGGAGGGTGACGCCGATCCGCACCGGAAGCGTCTTCCAGATCGGCCGTCCCTCAGGAATGTCATAGACGGCGTTGCCGGCCCGCATGAACGCCGCCACGTACTTCGAGGACGACCACAGCGCGACGACGATCCCCGCGAGCGCGACCAGCCCCGCTCCGCCGCGTCCACGCTGAAGCTCGGCGATGGCCCCGGCGAGGATCTGCTTGACCGCTCCGGGGGCCAGGGAGCCGATGTTGGTGACCAGCGACTGCGTCATCGACCGGCCGGCCAGGCCGATGAGGGAGACCACGAAGAGCAGCCCGGGGAAGATGGACAGGACGGCGTAGTAGGTGAGCGCGGCGGCCCAGTCGGTCAGGTTGTCCTCGGTGAACCCGGCCGGCAGCCGCCTCAGCGCACGCCACCAGGTCAGCGGCCTCAGCTCGGCCGGGCCCTCGGCGCCGTGCTCGCTGAGATCGTGGACGAGCCGCCGCTGCTCGACCCGCAAGGCGTCATCGCCTTCGTCACCTGACATGGTTCCTCCCGCCTGTCCCGCCCGCGCGGGACGGTCCGCCCGCCCGCTCTTGTCCAGGGACCCCTCGCCATGCGCAGGCCCGTGCGCGATCCCGTCACGAGGCGGGCCGCCGGCCGTCGCGCTGGGGGTCGCCCTTGCCTTCGGCGCAGCCCGCGACCACGTCAGGCCAGGACCGACGTCGTGTCCTGGCCTGACGCGGGTGCGGCTCGTCGTCTTCGCGGGTGGTCCGTCCCTGTGCCGCTCGGCACGGCCCGCCAAGTCGTACCGCGGGCCATCAGCCCCGGCTCTTCGCCTTGGCCTTCGCCTTGTGCGCTCTTGCCTTGGCCGCGGCCACCTGAGCGGCGGCCTGCGCGCGGGAACGCTTGCGTGCCGTCTTCAGGCCGGACTTCGCCTGACGACGCACGGTCTTGATCTGCGCCTTGGCGCTTCGTGCGGCCGTGTTCCAGGGGTTGGCGTTGCGGCGGGCCCGGCGTCGCAGCAGCCATACCGTCAGCGCGGCTGCCGCCCCGGTGGCGGCGGCCCCGACCCCGGCACGGCGCGTGGCCGGGCTCATCTCGGTGGGAACCGCGTCGCTCTCCCGCGCACGGGAGACCAGGTCGGACTTGGCCTGCGCGACCTTGTCCTTGGCCTGGGTGGCCTTCTCCTTGGCCTGTGTCGCCTTGTCCTGTGCGGTCCGTACGGCCTGGTGTTCGGCGACGGCTTCCTTCGTCTGGACGGCCTTGGCCTTCGCCCGGCCCTTGAGGTCGTCGGCCTTGGCGGCCTGCCCCTCCGCGGTCTTCCCCAGATCCTCACGCGCCTGCGCGGCGTTTTCGGCTGGATCCTGCGGAGTGCCATTTCCGTTGGCGGTCATTGCTGACTCCTTCACAGAGGGTTTCGGCGCCTGTCCCGCGGCTCGACCGGCACCTCTTCGAAGATGGTCACCACCTTCGTGGAGGCATCGACGCTCCGTGAGCGCTTTCCCCAACCGTTTATTTGTCTTCTACGTAGAAACCCCCGATGCCCCCAGGATCCATGCCTAAACGCTGCCATCTCGCGGATGCGGGAACGGCCACTCGGCCCACCGGGTGACGTGCGGTGACGTGCGTACCGCCGCTGCCGGCGGGCGCTCAAGGGCCGAGTGATCTCATGACAAATGACGCGGATCTCTTCCGGCAGAGCGAAGAAGGCGCGCGGCGCGCGCAGATCTCGTTCGAGGTTGCGGCTCGTCGCGGTCGGCGACGAATTCTTTCCAGCACTCCAGCACCTCCGGCACCGAGGCCGGGGCCGGGGCCTGGGCCAGGGCCGGGGCTGGTGCCGGGGCCAGGGCCGGGGCCAGGCCAGGGCCGGGCTGGTACCGGGGCACCGGGGCACCGGGGCACCGGGGTTGCGTACTGACCGGCATCTCGCGACGTTCCGCAAGTGAACACGGGTGAGCGGCGTCCTCGAAGGTCGGTCCGCCCGGCGGTGCCCACGCGCCGGCAGGAGCCAGGCTTCCCGCTCACCCTGCGCGCGGCCAGGTGCTCCCTGCGGCCTGTCTCGACGTCTCGCTGTCCTACTGCGCGGCGCTCGCCACGGACGGGGACTTCGAGACAGGCCCTGGGCGAACCCCAACGGAGGTCGTGTCTTCGGGCATCGCGACGTCTTCGAGCATCGCGCGGAACTCCCGGGCCACGACCTCCGGGCCTCGTGTCCTCACACACGGCAGCGGCTTTGCCGGTCACTCTCCCGTACGCCCCGGCTCTCCCACTCACCCCGGCCGTGCCGGACCATCCGCCTGCCGCATTCCCCGCCCGTGATCAATCCTCGTCGACCAGAAGCCGCCCGATTCTTGCCAGACGGGCGGGCGGAATGGCATCAATGGGGCGAATGATCCTTTAAAGCGCTAATCCGGCCTCCCGGCGAACGGAGCCCGCATCCGTTCCGCGAAAAGCCACGATCGCCTGACGCTCAGACCCCCAGACTGCGGCCGATGATCTCTTTCATGATCTCCGTCGTGCCGCCGAAAATGGTCTGAATGCGCGCGTCGAGGTACGCCTTGGCGATCGGGTACTCCGTCATGTAGCCGTAGCCGCCGTGCAGTTGCAGGCAGCGGTCCACGACGCGGTTGCAGAGTTCGGTGTTCCACCACTTCAACATCGACGCCTCTTCGGTGCTGAGGCGTTCTTCCACGTGCTCGAGCACGCAGCGGTCGGTGAACGCTCTCGCGACCGTGAGCTCGGTCTTCATCTCGGCGAGCGTGAACCTGTTGTGCTGGAACCGGCCGATCGGCCGGCCGAACGCCTCGCGCGTCCGGCAGTACTCCACCGTCTGTTCGAACGCCCTCTCGGCTCCCGCCAGGGAGGTCACGCCGATGGTCACGCGTTCGCGCGGGAGGTTCTGCATCAGGTAGACGAAGCCCTCGCCCTCCTCGCCGAGGAGGTTCTCCTTGGGGACCCGTACGTTGTCGAAGTACAGCTCGGCGGTGTCCTGCGCGTGCAGGCCGATCTTGTCCAGGTTGCGGCCGCGATCGAAGCCGATCATGCCGCGCTCGACGACCAGCAGGCTGATGCCCTTGTGGCCCGCCTCCGGGTCGGTCTTGGCCACGACGATGACGAGGTCGGACAGGATGCCGTTGGTGATGAACGTCTTCTGCCCGTTGAGGACGTAGCCGTCGCCGTCCCGGACCGCGGTCGTCTTGATGCCCTGCAGGTCCGAGCCTGCCGCCGGCTCGCTCATCGCGATGGCGGTGATGATCTCGCCGGAGCAGTAGCCGGGCAGCCAGCGTTCCTTCTGCTCGTCGGTGGCGAGGCGGCTCAGGTAGGCCCCGTTGATGTCGTTGTGCACGGCGAAGCCGGGTCCGTGGACTCCGGCGCGGGCCAGTTCCTCGCCCATGACGACGTAGTAGCGGTAGTCGGTCTCGCCACCGCCGCCGTACTGCTCGTCGATGTCGATGCCGAGCAGGCCCTGCCGTCCGGCGGCGAGCCACACGTCGCGGGATACGACGCCGTCCTTCTCCCACTGCTCGTGGAACGGCGCGATCTCCTTCGTGATGAAGGACCGCACAGTGTCGCGGAAGGTCTCGTGTTCCTCGGTGAAGATCTCGCGCTGCATGTCCTGGCGCTCCTCGGACGACGTAAGTAGAACCTTATTCGGTTCCATGAAACACCATGGGCCCGGCGCCCGCACAGTCCGGACGCCTGGCGTGGGGTCAGGCCGTCAGACGCGCCGCGGCCACGGCGACACGCTCGTCGGTCGCGGTGAACGCCACGCGTACGTGCTGCGCGCCCCGTACGCCGTAGAACTCGCCCGGCGCGACAAGGATGCCCAGCTCGGCGAGGGTTTTCACGGTGTCCCAGCAGGGTTCGTCGCGGGTCACCCAGAGATACAGGCCGGCCTCGGAGTGATCGACGCGGAAGCCGTACGCCTCGAACGCGGTCCGCAGGACGTCGCGGCGGCGCGCGTAGCGCGCCCGTTGCTCCCCGACGTGCTCATCGTCGCCGAACGCGGCCGTCATGGCCGCCTGAACCGGCGCGGGCACCATCATCCCGGCGTGCTTGCGGATCTCGAGGAGCTCCTTGACCAGCGTGGGATCCCCGGTGACGAAGCCGGCTCGGTATCCGGCCAGGTTGGACCGCTTGGACAGCGAGTGCACCGCGAGAAGGCCGGTGTGATCACCGCCACAGACGTCCGGCCTGAGTACGGAGACCGGCTCGGCGTCCCAGCCGAGCTCGGCGTAGCACTCGTCGCTAAGGAGGATCACTCCGCGCTCGCGCGCCCAGGTGACGACCTTGCGAAGGTGTTCGGCGGGCAGCACCTGGCCGGTCGGGTTGGACGGCGAGTTGATCCAGACGATCTTCGGCGTCTGCGGGCCGAGGGCCAGCAGCCCGTCCACGGCGAGAGAGTCCGCCCCGGCGAGGCGCGCACCGACGTCGTACGTCGGGTACGCGAGTGAGGGGATGGCGACGGTGTCACCGGGACCGGCGCCGAGCAGCGTCGGCAGCCAGGCGACGAGTTCCTTGGTGCCGATGACCGGGAGAATCGCGGCCGGATCGGCGGCGACACCGAGCCGGCGGCTCAGCCAGCCGGCCGCGGCCTCCCGCAGGGCGGGAGTGCCGTACGTCGCGGGGTACCCGGGCGCGTCGGCCGCCTCGGCCAGCGCGCGTCGTACGACCTGAGGCGTGGGGTCGACCGGCGTACCGATCGACAGATCGACGATGCCGTCGGGGTGCTGCTGCGCCTGGTGTTTGTACGGGGCCAGCAGGTCCCAGGGGAAGTCCGGCAGCGTCTTGAACATGCGTCTCCCAGCTGTGCACGCCGCCCGCCCGTCGTGAGGCGGACGGCGCACGTGGTTCGTCCGGACTCAGGCTTCCTCGGCCTGCGGCGGCAAAGCCGAGACGATCGGGTGGTCCTTGTCGATCTTGCCGACCTTGGACGCACCGCCTGGCGAGCCCAGATCGTCGAAGAACTCCACGTTGGCCTTGTAGAAGTCCTTCCACTGATCCGGCGTGTCGTCTTCGTAGAAGATCGCCTCAACCGGGCACACCGGCTCGCATGCGCCACAGTCGACGCACTCGTCCGGGTGAATGTAGAGCATGCGCTTGCCCTCGTAGATGCAGTCGACGGGGCATTCTTCGATGCATGCCTTGTCGAGCACGTCCACGCAAGGCTGCGCGATGACGTAAGTCACGTCGTACTCCTCAACGTCTGTGGCCGTCGCCACGGCTCGCAGCGGTTCCTTGCCTAGTATTGCTGTTATCAGTCAACCGTTTCGACATGGGGGAGGTCACATCGGACCGCATTTTTCCGCCCGGTACGTCGTTTCCGTGTCCCCATCCGACGTCGGGCGACGCGTGTCGCTCCGCCGACGGCTGCCTAACGGACTGTACAGCGATGTCGTCGGAGACCTGCAGGCGTGGGTGGCCGGAGAGCTGACGGTGCGCCGCAGGGACGGCACGCTGGCGACGATCGCCGAAGCCGATCTGGTGGCAGGCAAGCTCGTTCCTCCCCCGCCCGCACGCCGCCGCCCCTCACAGGCATCGGAGTAACCGGGCGCGCATCTGGCGTGTTCGGAGCGTGAGGGGGTCCACGTCCGCCTCCGGGACTGGGCCCGACCTGGCCGTACGATCCCGCGTTCAGCTGTTTCTGGGGCTGTCCTTCCGAGGCATCGGTTTGATCGGCGGTCCGGAACGCCTGTTCCGACCCGCCGCTCCTGGCCGCCCGGTCTGATCAGATCTCGCGCACCGACCTGTCGCTCGGATCTCCCTGCCGACCACCCCTCACCGGCCGAGCCCGGCCGAAGCAACCCGAGCCGGCCCGGCACCACGGACCAAGCCCCACCGAGCGACCCGGCCGATTACCGATCCCCAGCCCGGGCAAGCACCCCAGCCGACCCTTCACAGGCCGAGCCCCAC
>DASQPY010000439.1:0-2355 GCA_035643735.1 Actinoallomurus sp.
CGTGGCCTTCGCCGCCATCGCCGTGGGCGCGCTCGGTTCCTCCACCACACCGCCTACATCGCCCTGACCGCCTTCGTGATCAACATGATCGTCGTCCTGCTCCTGACCACGATCTTCAGGGCGATCGGACTGCCGGCCGGCGGGGACGAGACCGACCCCGCCGACTACACGGCCGACGCCGACGACCCGGGCGTGAAGGAGCTTCCCGAGCTCGTCACCGACTAGTGCCCGTCTCGAAGTCCCGCTGTCCTACTGCGCGCCGCTCGCTATGGACCGGGACTTCGAGACAGGCCCTAGCTGTACTGACCACGGACGTTGGTAACGGCGACACGGCTGGATAGAACTCGGCCCCGTTGCCGGTCTGGACGACCTCGACCCGGAACGGCAAGCGTTCCAGGACGTAGCCCCTCGCCAGGGCGAGACCAGGGGTGAGACCCGCACCCCCGCAAGTGTCAGGGCCGTACGCGGGTCGACCTGAACGAAGAAGGCCGAGACGACCAGCTCCAGACAGGAGAACCAGCCCGTACGCTGCGGCTTTCCGCCACAAAAGGGAACCGATCCCCCGCCTTCCCGGACCGGGTGACGGATCCCGCTTTGTGGTGTTCTAGGCTCACCTCCGTGAGTGAGGAGACCCGGTCAGAACCGGCAGAGCCCCGATATCCGCCTCCTCCCGCGCCATCGGCCGATATCGAGATCCGGTTCGCGCGGCCGGACGAGCTGATCGGGATCGGCGAACTCACCGCGGCCATCTACGTCGCGGCCGGGTACATCAGCCCGGACAGCTCCTACATCACGCGGCTGCGCGACGCCGCCTCCCGTGCACGCGAGGCGGAGCTCCTCGTGGCCGTGCACGGCGGGAGAACGGCCGGGACGGTCACCTACTGCCCGCACGGCAGCGACTGGGCGCAGCTCACGGTGCCGGGTGAGGCGGAGTTCCGGATGCTCGCGGTCGTACCCGCCGAGCGCGGGCTCGGTATCGGCGAGGCGCTCGTACGCCACTGCGTCGCCCGCGCCCGTGAGGACGGCTGCAGGACCCTTCGCCTGTCGACCGAGCCCGTGATGCACGCGGCGCACCGGATCTACCGGCGGCTGGGCTTCACCCGCACACCAGAGCGCGACTGGCAGCCACAACCCGGCGTCGAGCTCCTCACGTACGCGCTGGCTCTCTGAGGCCGCCACCGGCCTCCTGGACCGGCCCTGGAGAGTACGCTGCTGCACCGTGACGGCGACATACTGCGACCACTGCGGAGATCCGCTGACGACCGGCGAGCACGAAGGATGCCGGGTGGCGCGGGAGATGGAGCCGCCGCGTTACTGCCCCGAGTGCCGCCGCCGCATGGTCGTCCAGGTCACGCCCGGCGGCTGGACCGCCGACTGCACCAGGCACGGCACCCGTACGGCGGTGAGCCCGGCGTCCTGACGTCCCGGCCCGGGGCGGTCACTCGATGACGGCGATCAGGTCGCCTTCCTGGATGACGTCGCCCTCGGCGACCTTGAGGCTGGCGAGCGTGCCGGAGTCCTCGGCGAGCACAGGGATCTCCATCTTCATGGACTCGAGGATGACGAGCGTGTCACCTTCCTCGACCGTGTCGCCCTCGGAGGCGACAACCTTCCACACGTTCGCCACCATTTCCGCGCGTACCTCAGACAACGCGGCTCCTCTCCTCAGGCGCCGGTGTGTACCGGACGCGCTTCTCGATCAAATTGCCCGACCAGGTCATCGCGCGCGCATCCGCTCCACGAGACCCGTGTCGTAGTCACCCGCGGCGAACTCGGGGTTCGCCAGCAGTTCCGCAAAGAATGGCAGGTTGGTCTTGAGTCCTTCGATACGGAACCCCTCGACCGCCGTGCGTGCCGTGGCGAGGGCCTGCGCGCGGTCGGCGCCGTACACGCAGAGCTTGGCCAGCAGCGGGTCGTAGAACGGAGTCACCTTGTTGCCCGCCTGGTAGCCCGAGTCGACCCGGATGACGTCGCCCGACGGCTCCTCCCAGACCGTGATGTCTCCGGGGCTGGGCAGGAACCGCTTGGGGTCCTCGGCGTACACACGGAACTCGATCGCGTGCCCGCGTGGCTCGACGGCGGTGAACGTCACCGGCTCGCCCGCGGCGATGAGGAGCTGCTGCTCGACCAGGTCGATGCCGGTGACCAGCTCGGTGACCGGGTGCTCGACCTGGAGCCTGGTGTTCATCTCCAGGAACACGAACTCCTGGGCGGCCGGGTCGACCAGGCACTCGACGGTGCCGGCGCCGCGGTAGCCGACCGCCTCGCCCGCGCGGACGGCCGCGGCGAGCATGCGGGCGCGCAGCTCCGGCCCTACCCCGGTGGACGGCGTCTCCTCCACGACCTTCTGGTGCC